>NZ_SOGP01000022.1:0-230847 GCF_004403435.1 Cryobacterium sp. TMT1-66-1 | reverse complement strand
CGCGCGCCGCCAGCACCTCCGCATCGGAGAGACCGGCGAACTCAGCACTGGACCCGCCCAGCGCTACGACAGCGGCCGCTGCCCGGGTGAGCTCCATCGCCATGCTGGTCATGATCTAAGACAACACCCGACCACCGACACGAGGAAATGTCACGCATATAAGCACTAAATAGGCAGACCCCGCCAAAGAAGACTCAACGAGCTGATTCCAACGGGCCACCGGAGCCACCGCCATAAGGCTGGCACGGTCACGTCCGGGCCTATCGTGTTCTCGTTGAAAGACGAGCACCGACACCGAACACATCGCTGTCTGCCGCACTCTTATCCTGAATTCGGCGCGTGCACCACGCCTGTGCATAACTTAAACGGGATTATAGCAATCCGGTCTAGGGTGACCGCATGCGAACCCGACCGCGTCGTCGCCCCATGCACAAAGCCGTGCATATCGCTTCAATGGTGTTTCTCGCCGCCGGCACACTGAGCGGATGCTCGGCCGCTCCCACTCCGTCTCCCCACGGCTCGTCGGAACCCGCCGCCGAGGCGACGGCAGCGCCGACCGAGACTCCCCCAGTGTTCGCCTCGAACGAAGATGCCCTCGTGGCCGCGAAGGCGACATACACAAAAATACCTCGCGCTCGGTGACACGGCCGATGGAACCGATTCCGGCTCGTGGAAGGAGTATTTGTCCCTCACGACGGGTTCGGAAAAGCAAGGTGTCGAGCGAGCTAGAGATCTGATGGACAAAAACGGCTGGTCATTCACGGGGGTCACCCTGTTTGATTCGATGACCATTCAATCGTCCCAAGCCTTGGCAGATTCCACCTGGGAGATTCGCACTTATCTCTGCCTAGATCTCAGCTCCTCTGACACGGTCAATACGTTGGGTGAATCTGTTGTCAAAGCAGATCGCCCCGGACGATCACCCATGGTTGTCGTTTTCGTTGCGCCGAATCGGAATTCCCAACAACTACTGATTTCGGAGTCTCCAATATGGTCCGGTTCAAACTTCTGCTCGTAATCGGCCTTTCCACGGTGATGGTGCTTAGCCTCGCACCATCATCGCCTTCTCACGCCAACGCTCCGGGGTGCACTCCTGCCGAGCAGAAGGCGGGTGTCTGCCCGGAGGCGCCCGAGACCGGCGGTAAGGCAAACGGTGGGAGCGTTGACCTGACCGCCGATCAAACCGAAACCTCGAAAGGCTCGGGACATTCACCCCATGTCCGTCGGTGGCGGGCCGGAGACCCCGCACCCGCAGTCCCGAGGGTGTGCGCGAACGGCGACCCGAAAATGCTCGGCGTGACCTGGGCTCCGTGCGGTAACGACTTACACTTGCCCCTGATGCGTCCCCAAGTGGCCGGCACCCCCTGCACGGTCTGCTCCCCCTCGACCATCGTGCGCGTCTCCGACCTGCAGAACTTCCCCGCCTACGCCGCCGCCACCGGCATGGAACCCAACGGCTGGGCCATCGTCGGACTGCCAGCGAATTTCTGGGCCGGGGCATCCGCTCAAATCGGCGACGGGGTACTACTCGGACAACCCGCACAGGTCATGTTTACCCCGATCGGGTACCGCTGGAACTACGGCGACGGCAGCACCGCCTCTACCCCGACCGGTGGAGCCAGCTGGGCCGACCTCGCCGTCGCCGAATTCTCCACCACCCCCACCAGCCACAAATACACGAAGAAGGGCACCTACGCGGTCACCCTCACCGTCGAATACCGCGCCGACTACAGCTTCGGCGACCAGGGCTGGCGACCCGTCGAAGGCATCGTCACCGTCCCCTCCGCCCCATTCACCGTCGTCGCAGCGAAGGAATCCACCGTGCTCGTCGCCGAAGACTGCAACACCAACCCCCACGGCCCCGGCTGCTGAGGCGCTCAAATCACGACCTCTACAGTTCCCGGCATTTTGTTGTAGGTATTCTTCAGCGGCCGGTGGGCACCGAATTCTAGATTTGGAACCATGACCGATACCGTTCTCTCGAGCACCCGTTCTCGACGTATTCTGCCCGCCCGCGATCTCGCCCAGATCGCCATTTTCGCCGCCCTCATCGCGGCGCTCGGCCTGGCCGGACCGCTCAACATCGGGCCGGTACCGATCACCCTGCAGTCACTCGGAGTGATGTTCGCCGGGGCCATCCTCGGCCCGCGCAAGGGAACCCTCGCCGTGCTGTTGTTTCTCGTGCTCACGGCTGTTGGACTCCCCCTGCTGGCCGGCGCGCGCGGCGGCATCGGCGTGTTCACGGTGAGCCCGGCGGCCGGCTATCTCTACGGCTGGCTGCTCGGCGCCTTCGTCACCGGTTACCTCACCGCCCGGCTGCTGCCGAAGTATCCGTTCTGGCTGGCTCTCGGTGCCACGATTCTGGGCGGGATCGTCGCCGTCTATCTGGTTGGAGTTCCGGTCATGGCCCTGAACCTCGGCCTGCCGCTGTGGACCACGTTGGGCCTGAACGTCGCGTTCATCCCCGGCGACCTGATCAAGGTCGTGCTGACCGTGCTCGTCGCCGGCCAGGTACACAAGGCCTACCCCGGGTTGATCGCGCTGCCGAAGGGTCGTCAGGCCCGAGCGTGAGCATTATCCACTTCGAGCAGGTCGGGCAGTCCTTCGGCGACCGCACCGTGCTGCACGATGTGAACCTCAGCCTGACCGAGCATCGTATCGGCATTGTCGGTGCGAACGGTTCGGGCAAGTCCACGCTCGTGCGCATGATCAATGGGCTCGTCACGCCAACCACCGGCGTCGTGACGGTCGACGGGCAGAATGTGGCCCGCCACGCCCGCGAGGTGCGCCGCAAGGTCGGGTTCATCTTCACCAACCCCGACAATCAGATCGTGATGCCCACCGTGCAGGAGGACGTGGCATTCACCCTGCGCCGTCGCGGTCTGTCTGCCGCCGAAATCGCCGAGCGCACGGCGGCGGCCCTCGAACAGTTCGGGCTGAGCGAGCACGCCGACCATCCGGCGCACCGTCTTTCCGGCGGTCAGAAGCAGTTGCTCGCCCTCGCGGCCGTACTGGTGGCGGAGCCGGCCACAATCGTGGCCGACGAACCGACTACCCTGCTCGACGCCCGCAATGCCCGACGCATCTCCGAACTGCTGCAGACGCTCCCCCAACAGGTCATCGTTGTCACCCACCACCTGCACCTGGTCGACGAGTTCGACCGCGTGATCGTGATCGAAGAGGGTGCCGTGGTCGCCGATGGCGCGCCCGCCGACTCCCTCGCCGCCTACCGCGCCCTGTTGCAGTGAGAAGCCGCGCGTGATCGGCCTCTACAGCCCCGGAACCTCACTGATTCACCGGGCACCGACACTGCTCAAGTTGCTTCTGCTCTCGCTCTGCGTGCTGCTGATCGGCACCTCGTCTGACCCGTGGGTAGTCAGCGGCGCTGCGGCAGGAGTCGTGCTGATGTTCGTGATCGCCCGAGTTCCCCTCCGCGCGGCCGTCGCGCAGATCGCGCCGATTCTGCTGATTCTGTTGGTGGCCGTACCGATTCAGGGTCTGCTCTCGGGCTGGACTGTCGCCGCACTGATGGCCGGCCGCCTTGTCGTTGCGGTCGCCCTGGCCGCCCTGTTCACGATGACGACCACGGTCACCGCGGTGTTGGAAGCTTTCCAGACCCTGCTGCGTCCGTTCAATCGGTTCATCGACGCCGACCGGGTGGGGCTGCTGGTGGCCCTGACCATCCGTTGCATTCCTCTTGTCTCCGACATCGTTCGCGAGGTTCTCGAGGCCCGCACGGCCCGCGGTACCCAGGGCTCGCTCTTGTCGATCGCCGTTCCGGTGGTCGTGCGCTCGCTCTACGCAGCGGATGCCCTGGGCGAGGCCCTGATCGCCCGCGGTCTCGACGACTGAGGTGTGCTGGGCGGCGCGCCGTCGCATCCACTCAGCCGGTTCATAGGCGAACCGTGGCAGAGTGGGCACTTGGCCGTCTGCGCCACCAAGACATTCACCAATCAGTGCTTGCCCACAGCTACGTTCTCGAAAGAGGCCCCGTGTCGAAAATTCCCGCGCTCCTGACCGTTGTGGGCCTCACGCTCGCGCTGACCGCCTGCGGAAGCAGCGGTACTCCCGAGGCAACCAGTTCCGCCCCTGCAGCGGATGCCGCCTTCAGCGAGTGCACCGCGCCCGGCGCTGTGTCCGATGGTGTCGACGTGACCGGCGACTTCGGCGCCGTGCCCGCGTTCAAGTTCGCCGAGCCGTTGACGCCGGCGGCCACTCAGCGCACCGTGGCGATCAAGGGAACGGGCACCACCGAGGCTGGTGCCGGCTCGTTGGTTGGAGTGTCACTCTCGGTTTACAACGGGACGACCGGCGCTACGGTGCAGGAAACGACCTACCCGACCAGCGGTACCAGCGAGACCATCACCGTCGGCGAAACGTTCCTCAAGGGGCTGGTACGGGCCGTCAACTGTTCCGTTGAAGGCGACCGCATCGTCACCGTCAGCACTGCGGACGACGCGTTCGGCGCAGACGGAAACACCCAGCTCGGAATTGCCGCCGGGGACTCGGTCGTTTTCGTCACCGACGTCATCTCGATCACGAACCTCGCCGACCGCGCTGACGGGGTGGACCAGCCGGTCGTGCCTGGCCTGCCCACCGTTGAGCTCGCCGATAATGGCGCTCCCACCATCACCATCCCCGACACCGACCCGCCGACCGATCTGCAGATCGCCACGACGAAGCTCGGTGACGGCGCCGTCGTCGCCGACGGCGACACCGTCTCGGTCGAATACACCGGAGTCATCTGGGGTACCGGCAAAACCTTCGACTCATCCTGGACCACCGTTGGCCCGACCACGTTCGTCACCAGCCAGGTCGTTCCGGGCTTCGGTGCTGCACTCGTCGGCCAGACCGTCGGATCCCAGGTCATCGCCGTTCTGCCGCCGAGCGAGGGCTATGGCGAAGCGGGCAACACCCAGGCTGGCATCAGCGGCACGGACACTCTCGTCTTCGTCGTTGACATCGTCGGCACGGCAGCGACGCCCGCCGCGTAGCATTGTCTCCCTGGCACCGTCCGTCGACCTTCGGGTCGGCGGGCGGTGTTTTTTGCTCCGGTTCCTGAGTGTCTGCCCAGCCGCAAATGGGAACGGCATGAGAGTGTGGAGGGAGAAACGCATCCGTTCGGCCAGCGCCGTACGCCAACTCCACCACGAAAGAGGCTATTCACCTGACTTCCACACTCATCTCAACGCCCGTTCCCGCCACCGACGCATCCGCTCACAAGCCGACCACGATCGACGAGTACGTCGCCGCTCCGGCCGAGCCGCTCGCGAGCGTCGTCTCCCTGCTCCGCGACACCTTCGACTTGGCCTTGCCGGAGACGTCGACGGAACTGTGGCACGGGCATCCGGTCTGGCTCGACGACGAGCTGCCGGTAGCCGGATTCAAGGCCTACCCCGCCTTCGTCACGGTGTTGTTCTGGCGCGGCCAGGCCATCACCGATGACTCGGGCAAGCTCAATGCCAGTGGGTCGGCAGAGATGAGTGAGTACAAGCTGCGCGGCGTGGATGATTTCGACAGCGATCTCTTCAACGGCTGGCTGCAGCAGCTGCGCGAGCTCGAATCCGCGTAAAAATTAAATAGAACGGCCCGCGTCCAAGGACGCGGGCCGTTCTTCGTGCAGAATCCGTGACTAGCTGGTGAGGCCGTCTACGTATTCCTGGTTGTCTTCGATCCACTTGGCGACGATCGGCGCGTAGTCCTGACCGTCGTAGTTGACGAACATTTCCTCTTCAAGGGAATACAGCGTATCGAGGTCCATCTCGAAGTTATTGATCCACTCGGCGGCCTGCGGGAAGTCAGCTTCAAACTCGGTGCTGCCGTAGGAGTGAATGCTCTCGATGTTCTCGAGAGTTCCCTCGGGATCCTCAAGGTTCTTGATCGGGAACGCTCCGTAGGCCCAGTGCGGCTCCCAGAGGGTAACGACAATGTTCTCGCCGTTGTCGGTCGCGTTGGTGAGTTCGGAGAGCATCCCCGCGGTCGACGACGTCACGTTATCCATACCGTCGAGGCCGTAGGTCGGGATGACCCGCTCTTCCATGGCCTCATTGAGTCCTGAACCGGGCTCGATGCCGACGATCCGGTTGGAGAACAGGTCGGCGTTTTCGGCCAGTTCCGCGAGGGAGTCGATCGGGGCATCCGCATTCACCGCGACGGTGAGCTTGGATTCGGTATTCCATGCACCGAGGTCGACGATGTCATCGCCATACTTTTCGAGGTAGGACGCGTGGGTGTCAGGCAGCCAGATGTCCATGCTGAGGTCATAATCGCCGGTGGCCAGGCCCGAGTAGACGGGGGCCTCCGCGGCGTATTCCAGCTCGACGTTGTAGCCCTTCTCATCGAGAATGGCTTTCCACAGCTCGGAAACGGCGATGCCCTCGTCCCAGCCGTTGAATACAGCCAGGCTCATATCCGCGTTGTCGCCGTTGGAGACAGTGGCAGTTTCAGCGGAAGCGCACCCGCTGAGGGCGAGGAGCGAAATGGCTCCTCCTGCAATGAATGACTTGGTACGAATTTTCATGTGTTTCCATTCTCGACACCCGCGAAGGGTGGCAGGGTTGGCTCTTGGTGCTGGCGGCCGATCTGAGTGCTATGACAACCGCCGATGGACACGGGCGCTCGCTCGCCCGTGAGTGTGTGGGTTACAGACGAACCGATTCGGGTTCGACCGGAGCTGCGGTTTCCACCGAAGCGGATGCCGGCGCGCGGCTCTTGCGCAACGCGATGAAGCGACTGATGGGCGTCTTGCCGGTACCGAACGCGGCGGTGACTCGGTCGAGGAATATGGCGAGAATTACGACGGCCAGACCAGCCTCGGAACCAAGCACGATATCGATCCGGCTAAGACTCGTCATGATCTCCGCACCGAGGGCGCCGGCGCCGACCATTCCAGCAATGACGACCATCGAGAGTGACAGCATGATGACCTGATTGATGCCAGCCATGATCGTGGGCAGGGCGAGGGGTAGCTGGATCTGGCGCAGGATGCGCCCCGGTGAGGCACCGAAGGCAGACCCGGCTTCGACGATCTCTGGGTCGACCCCGCGAATCCCCAGCTCTGTCAGGCGCACCCCCGGCGCCATCGCGAAGATGATAGTCGCTACGATTCCCGGTACCTCACCGACGCGGAAGAACAGGAGCGCCGGAATCAGAAAGACGAAGGCGGGCATCGTCTGCAGGAAGTCGAGCACCGGACGAATGACGCTCGAGGCTGCCTTCGACTTGGCCGCCAGAATACCGAGCGGGATGCTCATCGCAATGGCGATCACACTCGCAACGAGCACGAGGGCAAGCGTGTCCATGGCATTTTCCCATTGATTCATGCCAACGATCAGCAGGAGGCCGACGACTGTCCCGGCCAAGAACTTCCACCCCCGAGCCGCCACGGCCAGCAGACCGGCCAGACCGATGATCACATAGAACGGCGGGGAAACCAGTAGATAGTCGACGGTCTCAAAAGCGCCAGTAAAGGCAAGACGAACGAAGTCGAAGAAGAAGCTGAAGTGCTCGGTTACGAAATCAAACAAGACTTCGACCCAGGAACCCACAGGGATTCGGAACTCGTTCACGCTTCAACTCCTTCCAGCGCGGTGTCGCCCAGAATCTCGGCGATCTGGCTGACCGAGATGGTGGCCGGTGGCATCACGACGGGCAACGGGCCGGTATTGGTCGTGACGTTGCCGATCGCGGCGAGCAGGGTGACTCGCGGAATCACGCCGAGCAGGCGGTTCTTCTCATCGACGACGGCGATGGGCAGTTCGCTCTCGACCGACGGTTCGACCAAGTCGACCAGGGCGGTTTCGGGCAAGACCGCGGTGGCGTCATCGCGGATGATGGCGCGCAGGTCGGTCTCGCCGCGCTTGACGAGCTTGAGAACGTCGCGATCGCGCACGATGCCGGCGAAGCTGCGATCGCGGTTGAGTACGAAGGTGACGGATGTCTGCAGGTCGCGCATTGTACGCAGCGCGGCCCGGGGGCCGGCTGTCTTGGTGATGACCGCTCGCACGGGTTCCATCACGCTCGCGGCGGTGAGCACGCGGGCCCGGTCGACGTCCTGCACGAACTGGGCGACGTAGTCGTTCGCCGGGTCGGTGAGGATCTCTTCCGGGGTGCCGATCTGAACGATGCGGCCGTCGCGCATGACCGCGATACGGTCGCCGAGGAACATGGCCTCGTTGAGGTCGTGCGTGATGAAGATGATGGTTTTGCCGAGCGCGGCCTGCAGCTCGATCAGCTGTTCCTGCATCTCGCGGCGAATGAGCGGGTCGAGAGCCGAGAAGGCTTCGTCCATGAGCAGTACGTCGGTGTCGGCGGCGAGGGCACGGCCGAGCCCGACCCGCTGCTGCATGCCACCGGACAATTCGGAGGGCAGGTTGTCGGCCCAGCCGGCCAGGCCGACCAGATCGATGATCGTCCGCGCCTTGGCGAGGCGATCCGCCCGATTCATGCCCTGAATTTCGAGACCGTAGGCGACATTGTCGATCACGGTGCGGTGCGGCAGCAGGGCGAAGTGCTGGAACACCATGGAGATACTCTTGCGGCGTACATCGCGCAGTTCCTTGGCGGACACGTCGGTGATGTCGGTGCCGCCGACGCTTACGGTGCCGGAGGTAGTGTCCCAGAGTCCGTTGAGCATGCGAATGAGGGTGGATTTGCCCGATCCCGACAGGCCCATCACGACGAAGATCTCGCCCTTCTTGACCTCGAAGGAGGCGTCGATGACGGCGGCAACTCCGTGCGACGAGATCTCAGCGCGGCTCTTGCCGGCCTTGAGCTTCTTGACGATCTCGTGCGGACGGCGTCCGAATGCTTTGTAGAGGTGATCTGCCTTGACGGCAATGGTTTCTTGAAGAGGAATACTCTCGGTCACGCGTTCTCCGGTGCACGCCGAACGTAGCCAATTTCACGACTGACAATGGGGCGAGCTCTCTTGGCGGACGGGTTGGCGCCGAGCGGCCCGCGGGCTGGAGCAATCATGGGATCGCATCCTTCGGTACCACACCATACGAAGGCGGCCGTTCCATCTCAAATGGGGGCTACGCGTGCGCGTCCTGGTGAAGGGTTATAAGACCGTAGCCAATCCTAACACACTGACTTTGAGGCATGCCGAAATCACCGCTTAAACGGGGGTGCCGCCCGGGAGGACTCCTCCGGACGGCACCCTTAGCGCGAGTCTAGTGCTGGCTATTTTTCAGCCAGCGATTTCTGCTAGACGCGGTCCAGGATCTGCGACTGCGCGGCCTGCTCAGTGCTGCGCTGGGTCTCGGCGGCGCTCACGTGGCCGTGGGTCAGCATGGTGCGCTCATCGAACGGTTCAAGCTTGTCGAGCACGCGATCCACCTGCACCCGGTCCATCTCCTTGGTCCAGGAGCCGATCATGACGGTCGCCACGGCGTTGCCGGTGAAGTTGGTCAGTGCGCGCGCCTCGGACATGAACCGGTCGATGCCCACGATGAAGCCGACGCCGCCGACGAGTTGCGGGGCGTGTGCCTGCAGTCCGGCGGCCAGCGTTGCGAGACCGGCACCGGAGACTCCGGCGGCTCCCTTGCTGGCGATGATCATGAAAACGAGCAGGCCAATCTGTTCACCGAGGGCGAGAGGCTGGCCGAGCGCGTTGGCGATGAACAGCGACGCCATGGTGAGGTAGATTGCGGTGCCGTCGAGGTTGAACGAGTACCCGGTGGGCACGGTGACACCGACCACGGGCTTGGAGATGCCGAGGTGTTCCATCTTGGCGATCAGTCGCGGCAGGGCGGCCTCGGAGGACGAGGTAGAGAAGATCAGCAGGTATTCCCGGCCGAGGTAGCGCATCAGCTTGAAGATGTTCACGCCGGTGACGATCTTGAGCAGCCCGCCGAGGATGACCACGATGAAGATGATGCAGGTGATGTAGAAGGCGGCCATGAGAGTGAACAGGCTGATCACGGCCTGGATACCCGTCGCGCCCACGACCGCGGCGATGGCGCCGAATGCACCAATCGGAGCGAGCCACATGACCATGATCAGAATGCGGAAGACCAGGGCCTGCACGTGCGCGATTCCCTCAAGGATCGGTTTGCCGGCCGGCCCCATGCGCTGCAGGGCGAAGCCCGCGATCAGGGCCACGAGAAGCGTCTGCAGAATGTTGCCGCTGGTCAGCGACGAGAACAGGGTGGCGGGCACGATTCCGAGCAGGAACCCCTGGGTGTCGGCAGATTCCGTCGCCTTGAACGTGGCATCCGAGAGGTTGATACCCTCACCCGGGTGGATTATGTTGCCAACGACCAGGCCGATGCCGAGCGCGAAGGTGGACATGATCAGAAAGTAGCCGAGGGCCAGTCCGCCGATCTTGCCGACGGTGGCGGCCTTGGCGATCGAGCCGATGCCCAGGATGATCGTGCAGAAGATGATCGGAGCGATCATCATCTTGATCAGGGCGATGAACAGGTCACCGAGCGGCTTGAGCGAAACCGCGAAGCCGTCCGGTCCGCCCCAGACCAGGCCGACGGCGATGCCGAGCACGACCGCGACGATGACGGCCATGTAGAGGTAGTGCGACGAGTCGATCTTCTTCTTCGATTTGGGTTTGGTACGGGTTGATGGCGTCGATGCCATGTCAGACTCCTATGTCTAGGCTTTACCTGGCCCACCACGGGCTCCGGCTATTGCAATGCCCTCCAGACTGGTCGCTGCTGCCCGGCACGTCACGGTTGCGGTCATATTGTTCACGAGTTCACGAAGGAGCACGGATTGCGTAGGGAATGGAGCATCGCCAAGCGGCTCTTTTTCGCGCACGCGCTGTTCATCGTGGTGCTCACGGTCTTCGTCGGAACAGCATTCTTCGTGGATGCCCGCGATCGCGGCTACGACGAAACCAGTGACCGGATGCTCGCGGTCGCCACCGCCATCGCCGACAGTCCGCTGGTACTCGCGGCCAGCGAGTCGACCGACCCGAGCGCGACGCTGCAGCCCTATGCCCTCGATCTCACCCAGGATGCCGGCCTCGACTTCATCACGATCATGGCCCCTGACCGCACCCGCTGGACCCACCCGACCCAGACCGAGATCGGCAAGGATTACATCGGTGCGGTCGAACCGGCTCTGTCCGGAACGGCCTTCACAGAAATCAGCACGGGAACGCTCGGGCCATCCGTTCGCGCCGTCGTGCCGGTGACGGATGCCGGCGGCACCGTTCGCGCGCTGGTCGCGGTGGGCACCACGACCAGCAACATCACGATCGCCCTGAACGCCCGGCTGCCGTCGGTACTGGGGCTGGCGCTCGGGCTGCTCGCCTCGGGATCGGTAGTGACCTGGCTGCTCGGCCGCTACCTGCGGCGAGTCACGCTCGGGTGGGGTCCGGAACGTCTCGCGCAGCTGTTCGTCTACTACGACTCGGTGCTGCACTCGGTGCGGGAGGGACTCGTGCTCGTCGACCTGCACGGCGACCTCGTGCTCTACAACGACCAAGCGGCGCAGCTGCTCGGCATTCCGCCGCGGCCGGCTGCTGACAGCGCCACTCCCCCGCCCGCCCTGGCCGAGTTGAGCCTGCCGCCGAGCCTCGGTGAGTTGCTGCGCAGTGGTCGTTCCGTACACGATGAGATTCATGTGACCGGCACGAGGGTGCTGGTGGTCAGCCAGGAACCGGCCGTGGCTTCGGCGAGTCGCTCCAGGGCGACCCCGATGGGATACGTAGCGACGATTCGTGACCACACTGATCTGCAAACCCTGGGCAGCGAGTTGCAGTCTATGCAGACCCTCTCCGACGCGTTGCGGGCGCAGACCCACGAGCATTCCAACCGGTTGCACACCATCGTGTCGCTCATGGAACTCGGTCGCACCGATCAGGCTCTCGACTTCGCCACCAAGGATCTCGAGTTGAGTCAGCGGCTGGCCGACGAGATGGTCGGGTCGGTCGACGAACCGGTGATCAGTGCCCTGATCATGGGCAAATCGGCGCAGGCCAACGAGCTGGGGATCACCCTTACCGTGACGGCGTCTGGCACGCTCGCCGAGTCGGGGCTGTCCATTCAGGACTTGGTCACGGTGCTCGGCAACCTGGTCGATAACGCCCTCGACGCGGCGGCCGCCGGCGCGGACCCGCGTCGGGTGTCGGTCTCCGTGTCATCGACCGAGCAGGCCGTCACGATCGAGGTGGCCGACAGCGGCGCCGGTGTGGCACCCGAGGTGATCGACGACGTGCTGCGGCTGGGTTTCAGCACCAAGGGCGCCGGCGCCACGGGCACATTCACCACGACGCCGGGTCGGTCGGTGGGTGGTCGGGGTCTCGGCCTCGCACTGGTTCGGCAGGCGGTGACTCGCCTCGGTGGCACGCTGACAATCGGGCGACGTGAGGGCGCCGTCTTCACGGTCGTCATTCCCGCTGTCATTCGTGCATATCCTGCCGAGGTCGACCATGCCTGAGTCATCGCTGCCGCGCATTCGCGTGCTCGTCGTCGAGGACGAACCGCTCGCGGCCGAGGCCCATGCCGTCTATGTCGGGCGGCTGGCCGGGTTCGAGCTCGTCGGCACGGCCGGTACCGGGCAGGACGCGTTTCGCCGGGTCGCGGCGGCCGCTTCCGCCGGCACTCCGATCGACCTCGTGCTCATGGACATGAACCTGCCCGACAGCCACGGGCTCGACGTGAGTCGGCGCATTCGGGCGGCCGGTCTGGCCACGGACATCATCGCTATCACCGCGGTGCGCGACCTGGAGAATGTGCGCGGGGCGATCGCGGCCGGGGTGGTGCAGTATCTGATCAAGCCATTCACTTACTCCACCTTCGCCTCGAAATTATCCAGTTACCGGGACTTTCGTTCGGAACTAAACGGGCAGGCATCCGTTGTGACGCAGTCAGCGGTCGACCATGCCTTTGCGAGCCTGCGGGCTCCGACCGACATACCGAGGCCCAAGGGGCTGGCCGAGTCGACCCTGAACCCGGTCGTCGCCTTCCTGCAAGAGCAGGTCGCGCCGGTGTCGGCGAGTGAGCTGATGGAGCCGCTCGGCTTGTCGCGCGTCACGGCCAGGCGGTACCTGGAGTATCTGGCCGACACCGGTCTCGTGCTGCGCGCTCCCCGTTACGGCACGCCGGGGCGTCCCGAGAACGAATACAGCTGGAAGACCGCTAACGGTTCGTGAAGACCGCGGGGCGCTTCTCGACGAAGGCGGCCATTCCCTCGCTCTGGTCGTCGGTGGCGAAGACCGAGTGAAACAGGCGACGTTCAAAGTGGACGCCGGCCCCCAGCATCGTCTCGTAGGCCGCGTTCACGACCTCCTTCGCGAGCATGGTGATGGGCGCTGACTTGGCGGCGATCTCGGTCGCCGTGGCGAGGGCGTCGGCCAGGAGGTCGGCGACCGGCACGATTCGGGCAACGAGGCCGGCGCGTTCGGCTTCGACGGCGTCGATGGTGCGGCCGGTGAGGATCATTTCCATGGCCTTGGCCTTGCCGACGGCGCGGGTGAGGCGTTGGGAGCCGCCCATGCCCGGGATGACGCCGAGCTTGATCTCGGGCTGGCCGAAGGTGGCGGTGTCGGAAGCGATGATGAAATCGCAGATCAGGGCGAGTTCGCAGCCACCGCCGAGGGCGTGGCCGGAGACAGCGGCGATGACCGGGGTGCGCACGGCGGCGAGGCGGTCCCAGCCGGCGAACCAGTCTTTGAGGTACATGTCCATGTAGCTCATGGTCGACATCTCCTTGATGTCGGCGCCGGCCGCGAAGGCCCGCTCCGAGCCGGTGATGACGATGGCGCCGATCTCGGGGTCGGCGTCGAGCCGGGTCGCGGCACCGACGACGTCCTGCATGGTGGCGAAGTTGAGGGCGTTCAGCGCCTTCGGGCGGTTCAGGGTGATGACGCCGACGCGGCCGTGGCGTTCGAGCAGAATGTTGTCGTAGGTGTCGATGGTGTTGGTCTCGCTGCTGTCGCTCACGCGGTGGCCTCTCGTTCGGTGGTCTGTCTGGTTTCGTGGGTCTTACTGCGCGGCAAGCGCAGTTCGCGCTCTCCCAGCTGTGCGAAGTACGCCTGCATGTCGGCGTCGGAGACGTCGGACAGCGTGCTCGGCTGCCACGCCGGGTTGCGGTCCTTGTCGATGACCTGGGCGCGAATACCCTCGATCACATCGTGGCCGGCCACCATGCGCAGCGACACTCGGTATTCCTGCTCGAGCACCTCTTCGAGGGTTCTGAGATCGCGGGCGCGACGCAGGGATTCGAGGGTGACGCGCAGCGCGGTAGGCGACTTGGCCAGAATCGCGGCGGCCGCGTCATCGGCCGCAGTGACGGATGATGCCTGCAACCGGTCGATGATCGTGGCCACGTCGTTGCCGGCATAGCACTCATCGATCCAGGCGCGCTCGGCCAGCAGTGGGGCCGGCGGCACGGTCGACGCGTGCTCGGCGATGGCCGCGGCAGCGGGCATCCGCTTGAGGGCGTCGGCGAGGGATTCGAGTTGGGTGGATTCGACGAAGCTGTCGGCGAGGCCGAGAGCGATGGCGTCGGCGCCGGTCATGGTTGCGGCGGTGAGGGCGAGGTGGGTGCCGAGTTCGCCGGGGGTCCGCGAGTACAGGTAGGTGCCGCCGACGTCGGGTACGAAGCCAATGGTGGTCTCCGGCATTCCCAGTTTGGTGCGTTCGGTGACGACGCGGTGCGAAGCGTGACCAGACAGGCCGACTCCCCCGCCGAGCACGATGCGATCCATCAGGGCGACGAACGGTTTGGGGTACCGCTTGATCTGGGCGTTCAGGGTGTATTCGTCGGCCCAGAATCGGGCGTTCTCGTCGGGGTCGGTGCGGGCGTCGCGGTAGATCGAGACGATGTCTCCGCCGGCGCAGAGGGCGCGGTCACCGCTGCCGGTGAGCAGCACGGTCTGCACGGCGGGGTCGTCGGCCCAGTCGGTGAGGGCTGCGGCGATGGTGCGGATCATGCCGTGCGTCAGAGCGTTGAGGGCTTTCGGCCGGTTCAGGACGATGCGGGCCAGCGGGCCGTCCCGCTGCAGCAGCACCTCGTTGGCCGAGACAGCGGATGCGCCGGCGCCGGTCGCCGACGCCGCCCTCGTGCTGTCATCGGAGGTTGTGGTGATCGAATCCGTGCGGGGCATAGGGACCTTTCCGCGTCGCTGCGGGTCGGAGGTGCGGTGCGGCCTAGTCTAACGAGGTGCGGTGGCGCGACATTCTTCATGGCCCGCGTTTGAGAAGTTGGCACGTGTTCAAACCAGTGCAACCTTCGCAAACACGTGCCACGAGCGCAGATCCGACGCGCCGGCTCGAAACGGGCACAAAAAAGCCCCGCCGCACTGCACAAGCAGTGACGACGGGGCTGGTGGTGCACCCCCCCGGACTTGAACCGGGAACCCACTGATTAAGAGTCAGTTGCTCTGCCAATTGAGCTAGAGGTGCGTATGAAAGCCGGGAATGACCCGCGGCAACGTGTAACCCTAACACCCTACGGGGGCTCGATGCCAATCGAGGCGGGAAAGCGACCGTGACCGGCATCCGCTCACGAAATTACTATTCTTGGAAGGGTGACCGAACCGCGAATTTACGCCCTCTCCGACGACCTCCAGCTGGCCCTGGCCCTCGCCGACGCCGCCGACACCATCTCCCGCGCCCGCTTCACCGCGCTCGACCTCGTCGTGACGACCAAACCCGACCGCACCCCGGTAACGGATGCCGACCAGGCCGTCGAGCACGCCATCCGCGCCCTGCTCGCCGAGCACCGCCCCGACGACGGCATCCTCGGCGAAGAGTTCGGCACGGCCGGGTCGACCACGCGCCAGTGGATCATCGACCCCATCGACGGCACCGCCGGGTTCCTGCGTGGTATCCCGATCTGGGCCACCCTCATCTCCCTCGCCATTGACGGCGTGCCCGTTCTCGGCGTGGTCAGCGCCCCCGCCCTCGGCAGACGCTGGTGGGCAGCGGCCGGCAGCGGCGCCTGGTCCAGTGACCTCCAACAAGCGGATGCCACCCCGACCCGCCTGCACGTCTCCGGCATCGAGACCCTCGCCGAGGCATCCATCAGCTATGGCAGCCTGCAGCAGTGGGACCAAGCCGGGCACCTGGACGAGCTCGTGACGCTCTCCCGCCAGGTCTGGCGTACCCGCGCCTATGGCGATATGTGGTCGTACATGCTGCTCGCCGAAGGCCACCTCGACGTGGCCGGCGAATTCGACCTGCAGCCCTACGACATGGCGGCTCTGGCCCCGATCGTGCAGGAGGCCGGCGGCACTTTTACCTCGGTCGACGGCCAGCCCGGCCCGTGGCACGGCAGCGCCCTGGCCACCAACGGCCTGCTGCACGCGGCGACGCTCGCTGTTCTGAATCCCACGCAGCCCAGTTAGACCGACGCACCCGGATCGTCGGGGAAAATGCCGTTGCGGGCGTTGCGCGCGTCGAGCCGGCGCTGGCGCCAGGCCCGGGGATTCAGCAGCAGAATGGGCTTCGGTATGCGCAGTGCGTAGCCGGTCGGCAGAATCCAGCCGTAGCGTTTGGCCAGCAGCGACAGCCCCGAGCCGCTGAGAATGGCGACGGCGGTTCCGATCGCCACGAACCCGAGCTTGCTTAGAATGACCATCTCGGTACTCGCCAGCAGGGCGCTCGTGGCATAGAGCGTGTTGCCACCGAAAATCGTCGGCACCTTGAGCAGCATAATGTCGCGCACCATGCCGCCGCCGACCGCGGTGATGATGCCGAGCAGAATGGCCGGCAGCCAGCCGAGACCGGCCTCGAGCGCTTTCTGGGCACCCACCGCCGACCAGCAGCCCACGGCGAGCGCGTCGAGCAGCAGCAGCACGCGTCGGGTCCAGCGGCCGTTGAACGTGACGAAGTACGCGATGACCCCGCCGAGAATCGCGCAGATCAGGTAGGCCGGGTCAAGCAGGGCGGCCGGGGTGCCCTGCTGCAACAGGGTGTCGCGAATCATTCCGCCACCGAGCCCGCTCATAATCGCGAGCACCACGAAACCGACAATGTCGAGGCGTGCGGTGCGGGCCGCGACGCCGCCAAGAATGGCGTTGGCCAGCACGCCAGCCAGGTCCACAAAGCGGATTATCTCAAACAGCGTCTCCGACTCAGTGTTCACTTGCCCCATTCTCTCTCATATCGACAGTGGAACCGTCGCCCCTACAGTTAAGGCATGAGGATCAACGCTTTTGCCGACGTCTGCCTGCGGGTGGTCATGCTGCTGACAGCGGCACCGGAGAGCGTGACGTTCACCTCGCGGGTCGTCGCCGCCGAGGTCGGCACGCCCTACAACCACGTGAGCAAGGCGCTGCTGCGCCTGCGCGAACTCGGTCTGGTCGAGGCGCTGCGCGGCCGAAACGGCGGCGTGCGTATCAGCGCGCTCGGCCGTGAGATCACGGTCGGAGCGCTCCTGCGCACCCTCGACACGCGCACCGACCTCGCCGCCTGCGACACCCCCAACGGTCCCTGCCCGTTGATCAGCGGATGCGGTCTCCGCGGCGCCCTGCGCCGCGCGCGGGAAGCCTTCTACCGCGAGCTGGATGACCTCGTTATCTCCAGCCTCCCGCACGGAAAAGCGAACGGTCCAGTGCTGGTCGAACTGGGTTTGGTGCGGTAGGACTAAAGTCCCTAATTTCTACGACTCGTAGAAAACAGCCGTTTAATTGGTATATCAAATGCTACTTTTAATGAAGGCCCCCACAAACGGGTGCCGACACGCAGAAGGAGTATTCATGCTTTCGCCCCAGTCCACACCCCTCATCGAAGCCACCTTGCCGCTGGTCGGCGAGCGGATGCCCGAGATCGCGAAAAACTTCTACCACCGCATGCTCACGGCCCACCCCGAATTGTTCGACGGGCTGTTCAGCCGGTCCAACCAGAAGAATGGCTCGCAGCAGCAGGCGCTGGCCGGCAGCATCGCCGTCTTCGCGACCTACCTGCTGCAGAACCCCGACACCACACCGGAGGCCATGCTCTCCCGCATCGCCCACAAGCATGTCTCCCTCGATATTCAGCCCGAGCAGTACGACATCGTCTACAAGTACCTCTTCGAGGGCATCGCCGACGAACTCAGCGACGTCATCACCGCCGAGATCGCCGCCGCCTGGACCGAGGTGTACTGGCTGATGGCCCACGCCCTGATCAAGATGGAGAAGGGCCTCTACTCCGGCCTCGCCAGCGATAAGCCGCTCGCCCCGTGGATCGTCGTGAAGAAGGAAGCGGCCGGAACCGACGCCATCACGTTCACCCTCGAACCCGCCGACGACACCCCCGTGACGCCCGCCCTGCCAGGCCAGTACGTCAGCGTCACCGCCACCATGCCCGACGGCATCCGTCAGGTGCGTCAATACTCCCTCTCGGCCGGCACCGCCACGACCCGCGTCTTCACCACCAAGCTCGACGCCGATGGCGAGGTCTCGCCCGTGCTGCACCGCGATGTGCAGGTGGGCGACACGCTCATCCTCTCCGTGCCGTGCGGCGACATCACCCTCGACCACGGCACCGGCCCGCTGATCCTGGCCTCGGCCGGAATCGGCTGCACGCCCAGCGCTTCCATCCTGCGTTCCCTGGTGGACACCGGATCGAAGCGTGAGGTGCTCGTGCTGCACGCCGAGAGCACCCTCGAGCGCTGGGCGCTGCGCGACCAGATGAACGAAGACGTCGCCCTGCTCGAGGCGGCCGAACTCGAGCTGTGGCTGGAGATCCCGAGCGCTGGCCACCACGAGGGCTTCATGTCCCTGGCGAACGTGACCATCCCGGCGGATGCCTCGGTCTACCTGTGCGGACCGCTCCCGTTCATGCGCAGCCTGCGCTCGCAGGCGCTGGAATCCGGCGTGCCAGCCGATCGCATCCACTATGAAATCTTCGGCCCCGACCTGTGGCTCGCCAACGCCTGACCCACCGCACGGTTCAAGCCTGGCGCGACCGCGCTAGGTTTGAACCGTGGACGCTAATGGTGGTATCGAGATAGAACGCAAGTTTGACATCGGCGAGCTGGCCCTGCTGCCGCGCTTGAACGATCTGCCCGGCGTGCAGGCCGTCGCCGAACCGGTAACTCATGACCTCGCGGCCGTCTACTTCGACACGAACGACCTCGTGCTAGCGCGTGCGCACATCACCCTGCGCCGCCGCACCGGCGGCGACGACGCGGGCTGGCACCTCAAACTGCCGCAGGGCGCCGGACGCCGACGCGAAGTACACGCTCCCATCGGCAAACACCTGCAGGACGAAGCGGATGCCGTACCCGAGTCGCTCGCCCAGCTCGTGCGGGTCTACACCCGCGACTCTCCGCTCGTTCCCGTGGTGCACCTCGGCACCACCCGCGTCGTGCACGCCCTGATCGGCGCCGGCGGCGAAACCCTCGCCGTGCTCTGCGACGACCGGGTCGAGGCCCAACGGCTCATTCACGAACCCGCCTCGGCCGCCTGGCGTGAATGGGAGATCGAACTCGTCGACGGACCGGAGGACCTGCTCGATGCTGGCCAGTCTGTGCTCGCGAGCGGCGGCATCCTCGTGTCGCAGCACGCCTCCAAGCTCGCCCGCGCCCTCGGCGACCGGTTCCCGGCAGAGAGCAGCACAAAGCAGCGCCGTCCCACCCCGAACGGCCCGGCCAGCAACGTTCTGCTGGCCAGCCTGACCGAGCAGATCGGTGTCATCCGCCGGCACGACCCGCAGGTTCGCCAGCACGCTGCCGGCTCTGTGCACGCGATGCGCGTGGCCACCCGTCGGCTACGCTCGGTGCTGGCCACCTATCGTTCGCTCGTCGATCCCGGGGTCGTGCAGCACCTCCGCACCGAACTCGGCTGGCTCGCCGCCGTGCTCGGCGGCTCCCGCGACGAAGAGGTACTGCAGCAGCGCCTGGTCGGCCTGCTCGATCGCGAATCCCCCGCGCTGCTCCTCGGCCCGATTCGCGAACGCCTCGAAAGCCGCTCCGAAACGGATGCCCACTCCGCGCAACTCACGCTCGTCACCGCCCTCGACAGCCACCGCTACTTTCGACTGCTCGATGCCCTCGATTCCCTCGTCGCCACTGCGCCGTTCGCCGCCGCGGCCGACCAGGACGCCCGGGTCGTCGTACCGGCCCTGGTCACCAAGGAGTGGAAGAAATTGCGCCGAGCCGTGCGCCTGGCCGCCAAGACCGTGCCGGGATCGGAACGGGATCTCGCCCTGCACACCGCTCGTAAGCGTGCCAAGCGGCTGCGCTACGCGGCCGAGACGGCGCATCCGCTCAGCCCCAAGCGCTCGGCCCGCGTGAGCCGCTTCGCCCAGAAGCTGCAGACCATCCTGGGCGAACAGCACGACAGCGTCATCGCCCGTGATCGCCTGCTCAAGCGCGGCGGGGTCAAGGCCTACCTGCGCGGGGAGAACACCTTCAGCTATGGCCGGCTGCACGCGAAGGAGCAGGAGCAGGCTTCAAGCGCCCAAGCCCGCTTCTGGAAAGCATGGTCGCGGCGCCCCTGACGCTGTCAGGCGCTGGATCAGACCTGGTCGGCCCCGATCAGGGGCGGGGCGGCAACGGTGCTGCGATTGACCCGATCGGCGAGAACGATGGCGATGACACCGAGCAGGATCATGCCGCCGATCCGCACCAGGCCGTCCAGTCCGATCAGAACCCAGACCACCAGATTCGGTCCGGTCAAGGTGGCCAAGCCCGCGCCCAGCAGTTGGGAGAGCAGCCAGGTTGCGGTGGCCGCGCCTACCACCCAGGCCGGCACCCAGTTGAACGGGGACGGCACGGCGCCGATCCGGGCGATCTGCATGACGGCCACCAGCGCGAGGGCGAATTGCACGTACGAGTCCGCGTAGGAGAAGGCCATCAGCAGGGTCGGAGCGGGATCGTTCGAGAAGAAGTCGCTGATGACGACGCTCTGCACCGACCCGAGAAACAGCCAGAACGCCAGCAGAACCAGAGCTGTCGTGCCCACCGGACGGCGCGCTGTGACGCTGCCCACGCCCCGCACCCCGAAGGCGAACACCAGTAGGGCCGCGGCGAACAGAGCCGGGCCGATCAGTCCGATATAGGCGAACAGTGCGGGCTGCGAGATCACCGTGACGACGACCGAGGCGAGCAGCAGTCCCCCGCCGACGAACCCGGTGAGGGAGGCCGCGGACACTGAATTGTCACGAAGCTGTGAGTTTGCCATACATCCCAGTCTACTCAGACTCAGCTCCAGAGGGCCACGTGCACCTTGCTGCCGCGACGCGCGACCCCGCGGGAACCGCCAGGAGCGAGCATCGCTGCGGTGGCCTCGGCGGTCGTCACGAACCGCTGCAGGGTGCGCGCTGCGGCCGGTGCCCGACCGTGATCGAGGGTGCTCGCACACCACAACCCGGCAATCGGCGTGTTCGGCACCGGCAGCACCACGAGCGATCCGGCCGCCACCTCGGCCCGCACGATGTGCATGAACGCGAGCATGATGCCCTCGCCGTCGCGAACCGCGGCGAGGGCATCCGTTTCGCTGCTGAGCGGCACGATCTCTGGCACTCCGAGCGCTGAGGCGAGAAACGATGCCGCCAACCAGCGGCTCTCGGCGGTGAACTCCTCCACCCCGGCCGGACCGCTGAACCACAGTTCTTTCAGGAGTGCGGTGAGCGACGGCGGCAGCCGGGTGAGCGGATGCTCCGGCGCGGCCACCAGCACCCGCTGGTAGCGCAGAAAAGGCACCACTTCCAGCTGGTTTCCCTGCGGCGGCCTCGCTCCGAGCGCCACGTCGTAGGCGTGGTCCTGCAGCAGCGACCCCACGTCATCGGCGGACTCGACCACCACATCGATGCCGCCAAAATGACCGGGCACCCGACGGGTGAACGCGTCGAGCAGCCGACCGGCCGCGTGCTCGGCGAACCCGGCCGTGGCGACGACCCGAAGGTTCGCGGTGGATTCCTCGGCGTGCGACACCTCCCAGCGCACCCGGTCGGCCAGGCCTACGATCTCCTGGGCGTGGTCGGCGAGCGCCCGCCCGCCGGCGGTCAGGGCGATGCCGGCGCCGGCACGCACAAACAGGGCGTCGCCGAGGTCGAGGCGCAGCGCGGCGAGCGACGACGACACCGCCGGTTCGCTGATGTTCAGGGCGGCCGCGGCCGCACGCAGCGACCCGAGTCGGGCCACCAGGGCAAAGGCCCGCAGCTGATTCAGCGTCATTGCCACAGCTCATAACCTTTCGCTTAGGTCGATATTGACAGTCTCGGCGGCGGGGAGCAAGCTGTGGCACATAACGGTGTCGCGCAACGATGCGCGGCGCCATGGAAACTTCTCAGTGAGGAGAAGCCCGTGCAGATTCCGGCTCCGTTCGACTATGTTCGCGCCAGTTCGGTCGACAACGCTCTCGCCCTGCTTGACCGTCACGGGGCCGAATCCCGGGTCGTCGCCGGCGGCCACAGCCTGCTCCCCATGATGAAGCTGCGCCTCGCCCGCCCCGACTGGCTGATCGACATCAACGACCTGTTCGAGCTCGACTACCTGCTCGTCGATAAGGACGTGCTGCGTATCGGCGCGATGACCCGACACACGACCCTGCTGGAATCCGACGACGTCAAGCGCCTGTTTCCCATCATCACCGACGCCGAACGGGTCATCGCCGACCCGATCGTGCGCAACCGCGGCACCATCGGCGGTTCGCTCTGCCAGGCCGACCCGGCCGAAGATCTCTCCACGGTCTGTCACGTTCTCGAAGCGGTGGCCGTCGTTCGCGGTCCGGCCGGTGAGCGGATGCTGTCCATGGCCGACTTCCACCGCGGCCCCTACGAGACGGCCGTTGCCCAGAACGAACTGCTGATCGAGGTGCGCATACCCATTCGCTCCGACTCGAGCAGCGCCTACGAAAAGGTCGAGCGCCGCGTCGGCGACTGGGCCGTCGCCGCGGCCGGCGCTTCGGTCAGCCTCGACTCCGCCGGCGCGATCAGCCAGGTGGCCGTCGGACTCACCGCCGTCGGACTTGACCGCAATGTCACCGAGGTCGAAGCGGTGCTGGTCGGCCAGGCTCCCACCGAGGAAATCTTCACCGAGGCCGGGCGCCTCGCATCCCTCGCCTGCGATCCCCTCGCCGACCAGCGCGGCCCGATCGACTACAAGCGGCACCTCGCCGACGAACTGACCCGTCGGGTCTTGCGGGCGGCCTGTCGTCGCGCCGCGGCATCCGTTTCCGAGATTACGATTTAGGAGTTGAGCCCAATGCAGATCAGCATGACCATCAACGGAACTTTCGTCACTCGCGAGATCGAACCGCGGGTGTTGCTCGTGCACTTCATTCGCGACGACCTGCGACTCACCGGAACGCACTGGGGCTGCGACACCACCAACTGCGGCACCTGCGTGGTGCTGATGGACGGCCAGCCGGTGAAATCCTGCACGGTACTGGCGGCCATGGCCGACGGGCATGCGATCACGACCGTGGAGGGACTCGCCAACGGCGCCACCCTCGACCCGGTGCAGCAGGGCTTCATGGAGGAGCACGGACTGCAGTGCGGTTTCTGCACTCCCGGCATGATGCTCACCGCCCGCGCGCTGCTCGACCACAACCCGCATCCCGAACCACTGGAGATTCGCGAAGCCATCTCCGGCCAGATCTGCCGCTGCACCGGCTACGCCACCATCGTGCGGTCCATTCAGTGGGCGGCCGAGCATCCGGTCGGGGCCACCGCTGAAACAACTGATGAAGAGGTGCACGCATGACTATCCTTGAGGACCGCCCGTCGAACCCGGCCGCCGGCGACCACGATCGGCCCGTCGGCCACGGCCGCATGCAGCGCAAGGAAGACCCGCGCTTCGTGCGCGGCAAGGGCCACTACGTCGACGACATCGTACTGCCCGGCATGCTGCACGGTGCCATTCTGCGCGCTCCCGTCGCCCACGCCCGGCTGGTCTCGATCGACACGACCGAGGCCCTCGCGCACCCCAAGGTGCTCGCCGTGATCACCGGCAGCGACCTGCAGGCACTCGGCCTGGCCTGGGCGCCGACCCTGTCGATGGACGTTCAGGCCGTTCTCGTCACCGACAAGGTGCGCTTTCAGGGCCAGGAGGTGGCGTTCGTCGTCGCCGAAGACCGCTATGCGGCCCGCGACGCCCTCGAACTGATCCAGGTCGAGTACGACGTACTGCCGCCGGTCGTCGACGCCCGCAAGGCGATGGATCCGGGCGCTCCGGTCATTCGCGACGACCTCGAAGGCCGCACCGACAACCACATCTTCGACTGGGAAGCCGGCAACAAGGCCGAAACGGATGCCGTCTTCGCCAGCGCCGACGTCGTGGTCACGCAGGAGATCGTCTACCCGCGCGTGCACCCGGCGCCGATGGAAACCTGCGGCGCCGTCGCCGACTTCGACCCCATCGACGGCCGCCTCACCCTGTACGAAACCACGCAGGCCCCGCACGCCCACCGCACCCTGTTCGCGATGGTCTCCGGCATTCCGGAGCACAAGATTCGCGTGGTCTCCCCCGACATCGGCGGCGGATTCGGCAACAAGGTCGGCATTTACCCGGGCTATATTCTCGCCGTGGTCGGCTCGATCGTCACCGGCAAACCGGTGAAATGGGTCGAGGACCGCTCCGAAAACCTGATGAGCACCTCGTTCGCCCGCGACTACATCATGCAGGGCGAGATCGCGGCGACCAAGGACGGCAAGATCTTAGGCCTGCGCACCAACGTGCTCGCCGACCACGGTGCCTTCAACGCCACCGCCCAGCCCACCAAGTATCCGGCCGGCTTCTTTCACATCTTCACCGGCAGCTACGATCTTACCGCTGCGCACTGCACCGTCACCGGCGTGTACACCAACAAGGCACCCGGCGGCGTGGCCTACGCCTGTTCGTTCCGGGTCACCGAAGCGGTCTACCTGGTCGAGCGGATGGTCGACATCCTGGCCCGCAAACTCGAGATGGATCCCGCCGAGTTGCGGCTGAAGAACTTCATCAAACCGGAGCAGTTTCCCTACGCCAACAAAACCGGCTGGGAGTACGACTCCGGCAACTACGAACCCACCATGCGGCTGTCGATGAAGATGGCCGGCTACGACGAACTGCGCCGCGAACAGAAGGAAAAACGCGAACGCGGCGAACTGATGGGCATCGGCATCTCCTTCTTCACCGAAACGGTCGGTGCCGGCCCCCGCAAGGACATGGACATTCTCGGCCTCGGCATGGCCGACGGCGCCGAACTGCGCATCCACCCCACCGGCAAGGCGGTCGTGCGCATCTCGGTGCAAAGCCAGGGGCAGGGCCACGAAACGACGTTCGCGCAGATCGTGGCGGAGGAGATCGGCATTCCGCCGGAGGACATCGACGTCGTGCACGGCGACACCGACCAGACCCCGTTCGGCCTCGGCACCTACGGCAGCCGGTCCACCCCGGTCAGTGGCGCCGCCGTGGCCCTCGTGGCCCGCAAGGTGCGGGAGAAGGCCCGGTTCATCGCCGCGGCCATGCTCGAAACCCGCCCGGAAGACCTCGAATGGGAGAAGGGCCGCTGGTTCGTCAAGGGCGACCCGAGCGTGGGCAAAACCATCGCCGAGATCGCGATGGGCGCCCACGGCACGGTCGCGCTGCCAGAGGGCATCGACGGCAACCTCGACGCCGAGGTCACCTACGATCCGCCCAACCTCACCTTTCCGTTCGGCGCCTATATCTGCGTCGTCGACGTCGATCCGGGCACCGGACACGTCAAGGTACGCCGGTTCATCGCCGTCGACGACTGCGGCACCCGAATCAACCCGATGATCATCGAGGGGCAGATTCACGGCGGCCTCACCGACGGCGTCGGAATGGCGCTGATGGAATTCATCGAATTCGACGCCGAGGGCAACTGCCTCGGTGGCTCGTTCATGGACTACCTGATTCCCACCGCCATGGAGGTGCCCGACTGGGAGACCGGCTTCACGGTGACCCCGTCGCCGCACCACCCGATCGGCGCCAAGGGCGTCGGCGAATCGGCCACCGTCGGCTCTCCCCCGGCCGTCGTCAACGCCGTCGTCGACGCCCTCGCCCCGTTTGGCGTCGTGCACATGGATATGCCGTGCACGCCCGCCCGCGTGTGGGAGGCCATGCAAGGCCGCACGAGACCTCCGGTGTAAACCGTGGGCCAGGCAACCCTGGAGCGGGAGCTCGTTGCACGCCGTGAGGCCTTCGTACACGCGACGGTCGTGCGCGCCCAGCGCCCCACGAGCGCGCACGCCGGCGACACGGCGCTTGTGCGCGCGACCGGCGAGATTGACGGGTTCGTCGGGGGAACGTGCGTGGAGGCATCCGTTCGCCTGTACAGTCTGCAGGTACTCGAAAGCCGCCAGCCGCTGCTGCTGAGGGTCGTGGCGGGTGTGCCGTCGAGCATTGTGGAAGACGGCGCCGTCGAGGTCTCCAACCCCTGCGTGAGCAATGGTGCGATCGAGATCTTTCTCGAACCGCGCATTCCGCTGCCGAGCCTCGTCGTCGTCGGGTCGACCCCCGACGCCGACGCACTCGCCGCCCTGGCACCGCTCGTGGGTTTCGACCTCGTGCAAGCGGATGGCGCGACCGCCGCCCCGCAGGCCGGCGACGCCGCCCTCATCGTCGCGTCCCACGGCCGCGACGAAGAGCCGGCGCTGCTCGCCGCCCTGGCTGCCGGGGTGCCCTATATCGCGCTCGTGGCCAGTCCGAAGCGGGGCGCGGCGGTACTCGCCTCGCTCGACGTGTCGCCCGAACAGCGCGCGCGGGTGTTCAGTCCGGCCGGGCTCGACCTCGGGGCGCGCACGCCCGGCGAGATCGCGGTGTCCATTTTCGCGCAGCTGGTGCAGGAACGGGCCGGGCGCGGGTATCCGTCTCATGCTGCTGCAGTTGACGCGGCGAGCGCCGCTGAACCGGCTGGCAACGCGATCGACCCGGTCTGCGGCATGACGGTGGCCGCGCTGACCTCGTCATTGCAGGTGGAGCATGGCGGCGAGACCGTGTATTTCTGTGCGGCGGGATGCCGCAGAGCGTTTCTGGCGAATCCGGAGCGGTATGCGACCGCGCGCTAGAGCCCTGGCCTGTCGCCAATGGTGCGAGCAATGAGCGCGGATTCCGTGGCCGAACTGGTGCCCTCCGTCGCCGCGCTGCAGAGCGCCCTCGACGCCGAGGACTACCTGGCCGATGAGGGCCTCGCAACGGCGGTGTTTCTGGCCGTGCGCATGCGGCAGCCGCTGCTGCTCGAGGGCGAACCCGGGGTCGGCAAGACCGAGATTGCCAAGGCGCTGGCCCGGATGCTCGACACCGAACTGTTTCGGCTTCAGTGCTACGAGGGAATCAGCGCCGGAGAAGCCCTGTACGAGTGGAACTACCCGCGGCAGCTGCTCGGTATCCGTTTGGCGGAGGCGCGCGGCGTTGAACTGGCCGAAACGGAATTGTTCGGGCGGGACTACCTGCTTCGCCGCCCGCTATTGCGGGCGATCGAGCATGCCGGCCCGCGCCCGGCCGTGCTGCTGCTCGACGAAATAGACCGCGCCGACGCCGAGTTCGAAGCCTTCACCTTCGAGCTGCTTGCCGAGGCGGCCGTGACCATTCCCGAGCTCGGAACCGTCGAGGCCACCCACCCGCCGATCGTGATTCTCACCAGCAACCGCACCCGCGACCTGCACGATGCCCTCACCCGGCGCTGCCTGTACCACTGGATCGACTACCCCGGTCCGGAGCGGATCGCGCAGATCGTGCGGCGTCGGGTGCCCAGCAGCTCGCAGGCCATCGCGACGGATGCCGCGGCCGCGATCACCCGGTTGCGCTCGCTCGACCTGGTCAAACCGCCCGGAATCGCCGAGGCCATCGACTGGGTGAGCGCCCTCGGCGTGCTCGGAATCGAACAGCTCAGCGCCCGCGCGGTCGAGCAGACCTGGGGTTTCGTGCTGAAGAACCGGGACGATCAGGGCCTGGCAGCGTCCCGCGGCTCCGCGTGGGTCGCCGAGGCTGCCGGTGCCTGACCGCGTGCGGCATCCACCGGTCGAAGCGGCGGCTCTCGCCGCCGGCTTCAGCACCGCCCTGCACCGGGCGGGGCTTCCGGTCTCGCCCGACCGGGCCGCCCGGCTGGCCGAGGCGCTTCGACTCATCCCCCCGACCGACCGGGCCGCCCTGTACTGGGCCTGCCGCATCGTGTTCGTCTCCCGGCAGCAGCACCTCAACCGCTTCGACGCGGTGTTCAGCGCCGTGTTCGACGGCCGGCTCGACCCGGCCGAAAGCCGCGGCGACCCCAACGCTCCCCCGGCGATCGGCTCCGAAACCCGCACGAAGGCCGCCCCGCCGACCAACCGACCGGCCGGCGCTCCCGAGCCTCAATCCGAGGCCAGCCCGCCCGCGCCGCTGCCCGGCGCGGGCTCGAGCGACGACAGCGACGGCCCCGAGCGTGATGCCATTCTCGCCATGGCGTCCCGTGACGAGCACCTGCACGAGATGGCCTTCGCCGATCTCGCGCCCGAGGAGCTGGCCCGGTTGCGCCAGCTCGTGGCCCGCATCGTGTTGTCGACGCCGACCCGGATCAGCCGGCGCGCGCATCCGACGCCACACAGCCGTGACCGGCTCGATCTGGCCCGCACTGTTCGGGCCGCGCAGCGCAGCGGCGGCGACCCGATCGCCCTGCACTTCACGCGGCGCCTCCCGAAACCACGACGGCTCGTACTGCTCTGCGACGTGTCCGGTTCGATGGAGCCGTATACCCGGGTGTTCCTCTCGCTGTTGCAGGGCGCTGCCTCCGGCGCCCGCGCCGAAGCCTTCGTGTTCTCGACCCACCTCACCCGCCTGACCCGGCAGCTCGCGCTGCGCGACCCGGACCAGGCGCTCGCGCAGGCGGCCGCCACCGCGACCGACTGGGCCGGCGGCACCAGGCTGGCGACCAGCATCCGTCGGTTCATCGACGACTTCGGACGCCGCGGCCTGGCCCGGGGAGCGGTGGTCGTGGTGTTCTCCGACGGCTGGGCGCAGGACGACCCGGCCGACGTCGACGCTCAGATGGCGAGGCTCCGCCGTCTCGCGCACCGCATCGTCTGGGTGAATCCGCGCAAGGCCGCCGTGGACTACCGGCCACTGGTCGGGGGCATGGCCGCCGCCCTGCCCTACTGCGACGCCTTCGTCAGCGGGCACAGTTACGTCGCCCTCGCCGAAGTGGCGGCCGCAATTCGCGGCGACCTATCCGAGAACAACCCGCGGGCATCCGCTCGCCGACCAACTTCCCACCCAATCGTCATGACTCAGCAGAGGACACCCTGATGCAAATCGACACCACCTTCACCGTCGCCGCCCCCGTCGACACGGTGTGGAACACCCTGATGGACTTCGAGCGTGTCGCCGGCTGTGTCCCGGGAGCGCAGATTCTGAACAAGCTCTCCGATGACAACTACCAGGTGGGTATGAAGGTCAAACTCGGCCCAGTGACCATGCAATACCGCGGCCAGATGAATGTCGACGAGCGCGACGCTGACACGCACCGCGCCGTCTTCTCGGGCAAGGCTCAGGAAACTCGCGGGCAGGGCACGGCCCAGGCCACGGTCACGCTCGTGCTGGTCGAAACCGACGGCGTGACCCAGGGCACGGTCAGTGCTGACTTGTCCCTGTCGGGCAAGGCTGCGGCCATGGGTAAAGGCGTCATCAGCAGCGTCACCGAGCAGATGATGGGATTGTTTGCCGGCAATCTGCAGGAGCTGATCGAGAGCGGCGGGTCTGACGACGGCAGCACTGCAACTCCCGTCGGCGACCACGTCGACGAACCAGCCACCCTCGCGCAGGCCTCCCCGCGGGCGGTCACCGATGTGACCGACATTCCGCCGGGAGACGCCCCCGCCGCCGACACGCTGCCCGACGTCACAGCGGAGGCCCCGGCCCGGCCCGGCCTGCCGCCCCGCCCGGTGCCGCACCGTTCGGCACCCGCTGCGGCGCCGAGCCTGGACGCCATGACCCTGGTCAAAGGCGTCATCACCGACCAGCTGAGCGACCCGGTGAAACTTCTGGGACTGCTGGCCACGGTAGCGTTCATCGCATACCAAATCGGTCGGCGCGCGTCCGGCCGCTAGAGCGAAGGGAGACCACGATGCGTGAAGTACTGGATACTCTGTTCAGCGGCTGGGAGAACGGTGCTACCGCCGGTCTGGCCACGGTTGTGCGCACCTTCCAGTCCGCGCCGCGCCCGGCCGGTGCCTCCATGCTGGTCAGCGCGGACGGCACCGTGGCCGGCTCGGTCTCGGGCGGCTGCGTCGAAGGCGCCGTCTACGAACTGGCCACCCAGGTGGCCGAAGACGGCGTGCCGCAGCTCGTGCGCTACGGCATCAGCGACGACGACGCGTACGCGGTGGGGCTCACCTGCGGCGGAATCCTCGATGTCTTCGTTGAACCCGTCTCGCGCGACACCTTCAGCCTGCTCGAAGGGGTGCACGACGACGTGGCTGCCGGGCGTCCGGTCGGCGTCGCGACGGTGATCGAGCATCCGGACGCCGCCTGGATCGGCCGACACCTCGTGGTGCGGCCGGACGGGTTCGAGGGTGACCTCGGCTCTGATCGTGCGAACCACGCGATCGGCGATGACACCCAGGGACTGCTCGCCGCCGGGCGCAACACGACGCTGACCTACGGCGCGGATGGCGAGCGACGCGGCGAGGGCATGCAGGTGTTCTTCGCGAGCTACGCGCCCCGGCCCCGCCTGCTCGTGTTCGGGGCGATCGACTTCGCCACCGCCCTGGCCCGCCTCGGCACCTTTCTCGGCTACCGGGTCACGGTCTGCGACGCCCGCGGGGTCTTTGCCACCCATGCCCGGTTTCCCGGCGTCGACGAAGTCATCGTCAGCTGGCCAGACCGCTACCTGCGGGAGCAGATCGTCGGCGGCCTCATCGACCCCCGCACCGTCATCTGTGTGCTCACCCACGACCCTAAATTCGATGTTCCCCTGCTCGAAGCGGCCCTGCACGGCCCACCGGTGGCGTACATCGGTGCGATGGGATCGCGGCGCACGCACCTCGACCGCCTGGAACGCCTGCGCCAGGTCGGCGTGACCGACACCGAGCTCGCCCGGCTGCGCAGCCCGATCGGGCTCGACCTCGGCTCGCGCACGCCCGAAGAGACGGCCGTCTCGATCGCTGCCGAGATCATCTCGCTGCAGTGGGGCGGAAGCGGCGAGCCTCTGCACACCCTCGTCGACGCCATCCACCACGACGACCTCGTCGATCCGAACCCGCCGTCCGGCCACCGATTGATTGACGTATGAGCATTCTCGACTCCGTCACCTCGGTGCTGTTCGTACACGCGCACCCCGACGACGAGACCATCAGCACCGGCGGGCTGATCGCGTATCTGGCGAGCCGCAGCATCCGCATCAGCCTGGTCACCGCCACGCGCGGTGAGCGCGGTGAAGTCGTTGCCGGGTCGCTCTCGGTGCTTGCCGGCACCCCCGCCCTGGCGGAAGAGCGCGAGCGCGAACTCGAACGCGCCGCCTTCACCCTCGGCATCAACGACGGCTTCTGGCTCGGCGACAAACCGGCCCGCGCGCCCGGGCTGCCCGCACGCCGCTACCGTGACTCCGGCATGGAGTGGATACGTCCCGGGCTGGCCGGCCCGGCCGCCGGTTCAGAAGCGGATGCCCTCGCTCGCGCACCGCTCTCCGAGATCACCACTGACCTCGTCGCTATTCTCCGACACGTGCGACCGAGCCTCGTCATCAGCTACGACGCCACGGGCGGCTATGGCCATCCCGATCACGTGCGCGTGCACGACGCCGCCCTCCGCGCCAGCCGCAGCCTCGCGATCCCCTACGCCGAGATCATCGACACCCCCACAGCGGATGCTGAATGGTTCGACCTCGAGGCCCAACACGACACCGTCGCGGCGGCTCTGCGCTGCCACGCGAGCCAGCTCACGGTCGACGGCGACTTCATCGTGCACTCCGGGGGCCAGCGCGAACCCATCCGCACCGCGATCGGCCTGCGCCTGCGCTGACCCACCACGCCCTGAACGCTGCAACTGCGGAGATTTCCGCGAAATCGGCCTGGAATTGCCGAAATCCACAGCTCTGGACAGAAATTTCCGCAGTTCTGAACGCCACCACCGCTACCAAGACTGTCCCGGCACGATCAGGGTGCCGAAATATTGCGCTGAAACTACTGAGGCCGCCCAATTGGGCGGCCTCAGTAGAGCGCGGAAGCTCAACAGCGTGTGACAGAACCTATGGTGGAGATGCGGGGAATTGAACCCCGGTCCACTGCTGTGGTCATATGCCTTCTACGGGTGTATCCAGTGAAATCGCTTTCTCGGCCCCGGAATTTGCCACTGGCATCTACTCCGACAGGCCCAGCCTTCGTTTAAGTCCCTCTACGCCCCGTGGCTCAATGTAGAAGCAAGCTCTCTAAATGGCGTCAGGATCCGGGTAGAGAGCATTCCCGGTCTGGCGGACTTCGTTAGTGCTTTCGCTTAGGCAGCGAGAGCGAAGTCAGTGCGGTTTGATTTGGCACTTATTGTTTTGCAGAGATCGTTTACGAGATAACCCTGCATCCTCGACCCGCTTCTCACAATTGCGCAAACAATGTCGAAACCGATCATCCCCATACACATCGCACGCCTTAAAGCGCAGAGCGACGGGTTCGTGTCACACGCTGTTGAGTTACCAATCTGCACCAGTTTCGGTGCAGCCCCCTATCTTACAACAGAAGGCCTGGGGTGCCTAGTCGCCCAGGTGGCGCTGCGCCGACATGGCGCGATCCGATTCGCGCTTGTCGGTGCGTTCGCGCAACGTCTGGCGCTTGTCGTACTCCTTCTTGCCCTTGGCCACGGCGATCTCCACCTTGGCCCGACCGTCCGCGAAGTAAATTCGCAGCGGAATGAGCGTGTAACCGCCCTCCTTGGTCTTGTGGCTGATCTTCACGATCTCTTTCTTGTGCAGAAGGAGTTTGCGCTTACGACGCGGCGGGTGATTGGTCCACGATCCGCCGGAGTACTCCGGAATGTGCACCGCATCCAGCCAGGCCTCGCCGCCCTCGATGAAGGCGTAGCCGTCGACGAGGGTCGCTCGCCCGGCGCGCAGGGACTTCACCTCGGTGCCGCTCAAGACCATCCCGGCCTCGTAGGTGTCACTGATGAGGTAGTCATGTCGGGCCTTGCGGTTGGTCGCCACGACCTTTTCGCCACGTTCCCTGGGCATGCACCTCACCTCAATTCTTTTCATTCAAACGGATGCCGCCGGCCGATCCGGCAGACAACCCACCAGTCTAGCGGCATCCGCTTAAACGTTAGACCTTGAGGTAGCGGGTGATCGCGAAGTTCGCCGAGAACGCGGCCAGCACCGCACCGACCACGAGCAGGATCGGCACCACGACGAGCGCGTCATCCATGCCGATCAGGGCGAAGCCGGTGAGCCTCGCGCCGAGATAGCCCTGCACGAAGAAGTATACGAGCGCCACGATCGCACCTCCCGCCAGCAGCGAGCCAAGCAGGGCAGCGAACACGCCCTCCAGAATGAAGGGTGTCTGAATGAAGCGGTTGCTGGCACCGACCAGCCGCATGATGCCGAGTTCTCGCCGCCTGGAGAACGCCGACAAACGGATGGTCGTGGCAATCAGCAGCGCCGCCGCAATCAGCATCAACCCGGCGATTCCGATGGCCGTATAGCTGGCCACGTTGAGCACTGAGAAGATCTGGTCAAGGTATTTACGCTGGTCAGCGACATTTTCAACACCAGCGACCCCCGATAGGCTCTCCACCAGCACCGCCGACTGCGACGGATCCTTCAGGTTCACCCAGAAGGTCTGGTTGAGCTGGTCGGCCGTGACATAGTCGGCGACCGGGTTGCCGGCGAACTGCTTCTTGAAGTTCTCGAACGCCTGCTCGTGCGTCTCGAAATAGTAGTTGTCGATGAACGGCGCCAGGGTCGGCGACTTCAGCTGAGCCTCGACCGCGGCGATCTGCTCCGGCGACGCGTCGCCGCCGGTGCAGGTTTCTCCGGGCGAGATGTCGGAGCACATGTAGATGCCGACCTGAGCTTTGTCGTACCAGAAGTTCTTCATCTGGCCGATCTGCATCTGCATGAGAATGGCCGCACCGACGAAAGTGAGCGAGATAAAGGTGACGAGCACGACGGAGACGACCATCGAGGCGTTGCGCCGCAGACCGTTCGCAGCCTCGGACAGCACCAGACCGAGCCTCATCGGGTCGGCCCCACGTTCTGCTCGCCCGTTTGGTCGGGTTTCTCCCCCGGCGCCCGCAGGCCGAGTTTCTCGGCGAGGGTGAGCTGCTCTGGGGCATCGTTTGGGGCAACCGGAAGCACCGGGCGCGTCATCGGCGGAACCTCGTCGTCAACGGCGGGCACCGGGGCCACGCGGGTCGCGGCGACCGGCTCGGGCTCCGCGGTCGACGCCGCCGCGACGGCAGCTGCCGCAGCCTGGTGCAGCGACACGCTGGTCTCCGGAACCGGGGCAGACGGATGCGTCAACGCTGGTTCGGGTGCAGCAGCCGGCCGGGCGTAGACCGACGCGACGGGCGCGGGGGCGCTGGTGGGGTCATCCGCTGTGGCTGCGGGAAGTACGACGGGAATAGACGCGGTGGCGTAGCCGCCCTGGCGTTCGTCACGCACGATCTCGCCGTTCACGAGTTCGATCACGCGGCGCTGCATCTTGTCGACGATGCCGGCCTCGTGGGTGGCCATGATCACGGTAGTGCCGCCCGCGTTGATGCTCGCGAGCAGCGACATGATCTCGGCGCTCGTGGTGGGGTCGAGGTTTCCGGTGGGCTCGTCGGCCAGCAGAATCTGCGGCTTGTTCACGATGGCGCGGGCGATGGCCACGCGCTGCTGCTCACCACCGGAGAGTTCGTGCGGCAGGCGCTGGGCCTTTTCGGCCAGCCCGACCATTTTGAGGGTGTCGGGCACGGCTTCCTGAATGAAGCCGCGGCTCTTGCCGATCACTTGCAGGCTGAACGCGACGTTGTCGAACACCGTCTTGTTCGGCAGCAGGCGAAAGTCCTGAAAGACCACGCCCATGTTGCGGCGAAAGTAGGGCACCTTGCGGTTCGAGATCGACCGTAGGTCCTGGCCGAGCACGTGAATGCTGCCACTGGTGGGCTTTTCCTCCTTGAGCACGAGCCGCAGGCAGCTCGATTTGCCCGATCCGGAGGCGCCGACCAGAAAGACGAATTCGCCTCGCAAAATCTCGACGTCGATCGAGTTCAGTGCCGGCCGAGTGGTGCCGGGGTACTTCTTGGTTATGTGATCAAAACGGATCATAGCTCTTAGAGCCTAGGCATCCGTTGGCGTTTTCCCTACAGCGACATACCCGAGGGGCCGAAGCCTCAGCATCCGTTTAGTCTTCGGGAGCTTTCTTGCGCCAGCGGATGCCGGCCGAGATGAATCCGTCGAGGTCACCGTCGAAGACGTTGCTGGGGTTGTTCACCTCGTACTCGGTGCGCAGGTCCTTGACCATTTGGTAGGGCGCGAGCACGTAGCTGCGCATCTGGTCGCCCCAGCTCGCGGTGATGTTGCCCGCCAGCTCTTTCTTGGTCGCTGCCTCTTTCTCGCGCTCGAGCACGAGCAGGCGCGACTGCAGCACGCGCATGGCGGCGGCGCGGTTCTGAATCTGGCTCTTCTCGTTCTGGCAGCTCACCACGGTGCCCGTGGGCAGGTGGGTGATGCGCACGGCAGAGTCCGTCGTGTTGACCGACTGGCCGCCGGGACCGCTCGAACGGAAGACATCCACGCGAATGTCACCGTCGGGCACCTCGATCGACTCGGTCTGCTCGATCAACGGCACCACCTCGACCGCGGCGAACGAGGTCTGCCGTTTGCCGGCCGAGTTGAACGGGCTCATCCGCACGAGGCGGTGGGTGCCGGCCTCGACGCTGAGCGTGCCGAAGGCATAGGCGGCGTCGACCTCGAAGGTCGCGCTCTTGATGCCGGCCTCTTCGGCGTAACTGATGTCGAGCACAGTGGTGCGGTAGTCATGCTGTTCGGCGTAGCGCAGGTACATACGCAGCAGCATCTCGGCGAAGTCGGCGGCATCCACTCCCCCGGCGCCGGCGCGAATGGTGATGACGGCGTTGCGCTCGTCGAACTCACCGTTGAGCAGGGTCTGCACCTCGAGCTCGCCGAGCAATTTCTGCAGGCTCGCGAGCTCGACGGTGGCCTCATCGGCCAGTTCTTGATCGCCCTGGCCGTCGTTGGCCATCTCGACGAGAGTCTCAAGGTCGTCGAGCCTGGTCGTGATGCTCTCGATGCGCGCCAATTGCGCCTGCCGGTGGCTGAGGTCGCTGGTCACCTTCTGGGCGTGGTCGGTGTCGTCCCACAAATCGGGCATACCGGCCTCGCCGCTGAGGTCGTCGATGTCCGCGCGCAGTCGATCAATGTCGATCACCGAGCGGATGTCGCCGAACGTGGTCCGCAGCGCGGCGATCTGTACTGAGAAATCCAAGTCAATCATGTTCCGTTCAGCCTACCGGGCGAAGTTTGCGGCGGGTCCGGGTCGCCGGGAGTAGCATCGAAACCGATGAGCAACGCCGACCGCCCCTTCAGCCTGCGCTCGGTCGCCCTGGTGGCGTTTCTGCCGACCCTGCTCTTTTCGATCGGTGAGGGCTCGATCATCCCCTTGATTCCGGTGGTGGCGAGCAATCTCGGGGCGTCTCTCGCCATCGCCGGCGTCATCGCGGCGATGGTCATGCTCGGCGAACTCGTCGGTGACATTCCCAGCGGATGGATCGTCTCGCGTATCGGCGAGCGCAACGCGATGATCGGGGCATCCGCTCTGACCATCGGTGCCGTGATCGTCTGCATTGTGGCTCCCAACCCGCTCGTGCTGGGTCTCGGTATTTTTTTGGTTGGACTGGCCACGGCGATCTTCGCCCTGGCCCGGCACGCCTTCATGACCAACTATGTGCCGTTGGTCTATCGAGCGCGGGCGCTCTCGACCCTGGGCGGTGTATTTCGGGCTGGCTGGTTCGTAGGCCCCTTTCTCTCGGCCGGACTCATTCACCTCACCGGTGGCACCCAGGCCGTGTTCTGGGTGTTCATCGTCTGTTGCGTCGGCGCGTCGGTCATGCTGCTGCTGTTGCCGGACCCGTCGAAAACCTTCGCCACTCCGTCCGCTGATGAGACTGTATTCGACGCCACCGACACAAGCACGGGCGCCATCAGCAGCACCGGAACGGCGCGGCCGGCCGTGCCGGTGCAGGGATTATTCCAGACCATTTGGAGTCACCGTGACGTGCTGTTGCGGCTCGGCACCGGCGCCGGTCTGATCGGGGCGATGCGAGCCAGCCGCACGGTGATGCTGCCGCTCTGGGCGGTCAGCATCGGCATCAGCGCCCCCGACACCGCGCTGATCATCGGCATCGCCGGCGCAATCGACTTCGCCCTGTTCTATGTCAGCGGCCAGATCATGGACCGGTTCGGCCGCATCTGGAGCGCCCTGCCCTCGATGATCGGGCTCGGCGCGGGCCACCTGGCGCTCGCCTTCACCCACGACCTGCCGAGCAACGTGGAGTGGTTCATCGGCGTGGCCATGTTCCTGTCGCTGGCCAACGGGATCGGCAGCGGCCTGCTCATGACGCTCGGCGCCGACCTGGCGCCGCGCCCGCATCCGGCACCGTTCCTCGGCGCCTGGCGGTTCACCGCCGACTTCGGCAGCGCCGCGGCACCGTTGGCCGTTGCTGGGATCACCGCCCTCGTGTCCCTGTCGGTGGCCAGCGGGGTCATGGGCGCTATCGGCCTCTGTGGCGCCGTTCTGCTGCGCCGCTACATTCCCCGATACGCGCCGCACCGCCCTGGCCACCTGCTCTAGCCAACCTGCCGTACCCCACTCCACCTGCTCAGGCAGAATAACCCCTGCAATTTGCGCGCCGGCCAGAAGACTTCCGGGAGATTACAGGCATCCACAAATCAGGCCCCACGATTTGCAGGAGTTATGCTGCCCAGGCCGCGTTACGAGGAGTGTCTCGACTCTAGTACGACTCGCCGTGGCCAGCCGGGCGGAATGTTCCCGGCGGCCCGCGCGTTACGGCAGGCATGCCTCTCATCGGAGAATACGAACCAAGCACCTCCCAGTGGGTGCGCGACCAGGTCGACCAGATAGAGAAGTCCGGCGGCACCGAGGGCACGACCCTGCGCGGCATGCCCGTCATCGTGCTGACGACCGTCGGAGTGAAGAGCGGCAAGCTGCGCAAGGCTCCGCTCATGCGCGTTGAGCACGACGGCCAGTATGCCGCTGTCGCCTCGCTCGGCGGTAGCCCCACGAACCCGGTCTGGTACGCGAACGTTGTGGCGCACCCCGAGGTCGAGCTGCAGGACGGCCCGCAGAAGTGGGACATGCGCGCCCGCGAGGTCACCGGCGACGAGAAGGCCGTCTGGTGGGAGCGCGCCGTGGCGGCATTCCCCGACTACGCGGCGTACCAGGTCAAGACCGACCGCGAGATTCCCGTCTTCGTACTCGAACCCACCGCCTGAGGGTGGCGAAGGCCAGCACCCGCAAGGCGTCCATCGACCGCATCACCCTGCCTGACCTGACCGACGACGACGGTTCGCGGCTGCGCTCCGGCGACGGTCGGGAGGCCGAACGCTACACGGACGTCGACCTCGATGGCCGCGACCTGACCGGCATCTCCTTCGGGGAGTGCGAATTCGGCAAGGTGTCTTTGCACGAGGCCAAACTGCGCGGGGCATCCTTCTCGGAGTGCCTCCTGACCGACCTGCACGCACCGGTGTTCAGCGCGCCGCGCTCCAGTTGGCGGGACGTGCGCATCGAGCACGCCCGGCTTGGCTCGGTCGAGGCCTATGAGGCGACACTCCGGTCGGTGCACATTGACGGCTCGAAGCTCGATTTCGTGAACCTGCGCAACGCCACGCTCACCGATGTACTCCTGAGCAACTGCATCATCGAGGAGCTTGACCTCGGTAGTGCCACCGTGCAGCGCCTGGAACTGCAGAATTGCCGCATCGGCACGCTCGATGTCGGTGGTGCCAAGCTCAAAGATGTCGACCTGCGTTCCAGTGATTTCTCGGCCGTGCGCGGCCTCGAAGGACTGCGCGGCGCCACCATCGACGACGCCCAGCTGAGCCTGTTGGCGCCGCTGCTCGCCGCCCACCTGGGCCTGCGCATCGAATAGCACGGCCGGACACCAGCGCCCGATAGACCACGCAGCTGAGACCGGCTCAGGGAATGGCGGTCGCGGTCAGCTCGAGGTCGGACGTCGGCCGTTCGCGCTGGGTCGCGATGGCCGCTCCGGCCGCCACACACACGACCACGATGGCAATCTGCTGCAGCAGGGTGAAGGTCTCACCGAGCACGAGCGCGCCGAAACCGGCCGCGATGACCGGGCCGAAGCTGGTGATGATCGCGTACAGGCGGGGGCTGATCCGACGCAAAATGTAGGTGTCGAGGGTGTACGGAAAGGCCGAGGAGACGACGCCCACGAGCAGCAGCAGCCCGACGATACCCCAGGTGAAGGCCGACAGATCCAGGGTGGACAGGGCGATGGGCACCACGATCACGAGGCTGACCAGGCTGGCGATCGAGATACCCTCTAGGCCGGCGAATTCGGTCGCCACTTTGCGGGTCAGCAGAATGTAGCAGAACCACGAGGCCGCCGCGGTGAGCGCGAGAAGGATGCCGAGCGGGTCGAGCGTGCCGTCCGACCAGGTCAAGAGGAACACTCCCCCGGCGGCGGCCGCAGCACACACGAAGTCCAGGATGCGGCGGCTGGTGACCAGGGCCAGGGCGAAGGGTCCAAGAAATTCGATCGTCGCCGCGATGCCGAGTCCCAGCATGTTGACGGCCTGGTAGAAGGTGAGGTTCATCACGGCCAGCACGACGCCGAGGGCCAGCGCTGGCCAGATTCGGGCCCAGGTCAGATTTCTCAGCCGGGGCCGGGCGAGCGGCAGCACGACGATGACCATGACGATCTGGCGGGCCGCGACGACGATGGGCGAACCGACGACCGGAATGAGCATTCCGGCCAGTGAGGAGCCGAAATTGATGCTGACCTCGGTGGCGAGCTGAGCTCCCGCACCGCTCAGTTTGTCCCGCCTGGTTCGCACACTGCTCCTGTCGGGGCCGTCGAGGCACCTCTCGACAGTACCGCTCGCGGCATCCGCTCTGAAATTCGGGCGCAAACTTGGGTCTACAGTTGCAGCGGAATGAACTGGTATTCGCTGGTCAGGTGCTCGTGCTGGCAAGCACCGCAGTACAGCACGCCCGACACCCGCATCGCGTCAACGCGAGAGGAACACTGGATCACTTTGGGACCGCAGCACGGTGAAATCACCATGAACCCGCCCGACTCGGCCGGATCATGACCACTCAATCCGCGGTCGTGGTGCACTCCCTCACAAGGGAGAAGGGACTCGAAGTCGAGCTGCTCCACAATCTGAGCGTCCAGTAGTGCATCCATGATTTCACAGCCGATCTTGGTGTTACTCAGCCGCCATCCTGGGCCACGTCACCCGACGGCGACCAGCCCGGATGAACGACGACCCGCGATCGCCGGCACTACCAACCGGGACCGGGGTTGGCACGAGTGTCGACTTCGTGCAAAAAAGTGAAGCCCCCTACGAGGTAGGAGGCTTCCATTGTCGACTACGTGATCTGTGCATCCTACGCTTCTATTCTGAAATTACCAGTGCGACTTTTCGCGACCTCACGGGCAGAACTAGTGAAAGACCGCTCGGGAGACCACCGTCACCTCCAACGGCACGCCGTCGGGCACGACGAGGGTGAGTACCGGTGGGCGCCACCAGGATCGCAGCGTCACCGACGCGCTCTGCCCGTCAGCGGATACCGCGCTCGTCACGGCCAGCGCCTCAAACGAGTCGTGCGGAACGAGCCGCAGGTACTCATCGACCGCCGCGGAAACATCGTCCGAGCGCAGCGATGGCCGCGGCCCGACCACCCCGACCTGAACCGCATCGAGGGTGAACGCCTCGGACCCGGCGAGCGCCGCACCGTCGGCGAGGCCGAGCAGCCGTTTGTGTTCGAGATAGAGCGACGTCGCTGACAGGGCCACGAGTACGAGGCAGAGCGCCAGAAAGCCGTAGAAAATAATGAGCAACAGGGTGGAGCCGTCCTCGTTCGACGCGGGCGGCAGACGTCTTCTCATCCGAGGCTGCCAAAACGGGACACGAGCTGCGACGACTCCGCAGTCATGGGCACACTCGCACTCTGGTTCAGGGCGAGCAGATCGGGCACAAGCGGCAGCGCGATGCCGATGCGCACGGTGACCGTCACGACCCCCCGTGGAGTCAGGCAGTGACTCGAACCGCCAGCGCACTCGATCTGCACCTCGGCGTCCCCGGCCGAAAGGCCGTAGTCCTCGAGCGCGAATGCGACGGCTCGGCGGGCACGCACCGTGGCCGTGGCCTCGTCCGGGGACTGTACGTAGACCCTGGCTGCCTGCCGGGCGGCGCCCTCCACGGCGAGAGCACCACCCTGCAGGGCTGACAGTGCGAGCACCAGATAGACCAGGGGAACCAACAGAATCATCCCGGCCGTGATGAACTCCAGTGAGGCAGAGCCAGCCTCAGAGCGGCTACTCCAACGATTCGACCGCAGCATGAGCGACCACCTCCAATCCGCGCGGAGCACCGAGCAGCCCCATGAGCGGCAGCGGTGCGATCACCCGCACTTCGACACTGGGAAACCCGGCGCTCACTCCGAACTGGGCCACGACATCGGTGGCATAGCTCGCGCCAATGGCCGTCGTGATCAGATCGCGCGTGCGCTCTGCCCCCGCGGACAGACTGCTGTCGGCGAGGGTCGCGTAGCGGGCACCCTCGGCGGCAGCGTCGAGCACGGTGTTGCGAATGTGCAGCGCGAGGGCCAGCTGCATGACCATGAGCGTCAGAAAGGTCAGCAGCGACACCACCATGACAAATTCGGCCACGACGGAACCAGCCTCGTCCCGCAGCCGCTGAGGGCCGGGCCAGGCGAGGTGTCGCATCCGGTTACCGAGTTTGTCCACGCCGACCGGTCAGAAACTACTGACGCGATCCATGGCCTGCTGGAACACCCCGCTGAGGGCGGGGCCGGCGAGTCCCCAGATTATGAGTACCAATCCGGCCGTCATTAACGTGATCAGCACCCAGCCGGGCACGTCACCCGTTTCATCGCGGAGCAGACCCTGGAGGCGAAGCATGATTCGGTTCATAGCATTCTCTTTTCTGGTGGGAGGGAGGTACGGGTGGTGCGTTCAGAACCCGGCCTGCAGAACAACCAGCCCGGGAAAAACTGCGAACAGAACGGTCATCGGCAAAATCAGAAAGACCAGTGGGCTGGTACCCGGACTATGATGCAACATATGAGAGCAGGAATTTACGCCCGGATCAGTGAGGACGCGGGCGGCAAAGCTCTCGGCGTCGGCCGTCAAAAACAGGACTGCGAGAAGGTCGCACGCGAGAAGGGCTGGGATGTTGTCGCGTATTACATCGACAACGACGTGTCCGCCACTCGCTCAAAAAGGCGGCCCGAATATGAGCGCATGCTTGCGGACATCGCGCTACGGAAAATCGACGCCATAGTCATTTACAGTATCGATCGTCTGACCCGACGCCCTGTCGAGCTTGAAGCGATAATCGCGCTGGCTGACATCTACTTCTTCGAGATGGCGACGGTGAGCGGTGGCATCCACATCGCCACCACAGAGGATCGCATGCTCGCGCGAACGATGGGTGCTCTTGCCTCCTACGAAACCTCAAAGATGAGCCAGCGCCTCAAACGCAAGTTTTTGGAGAAGGCGCAGAACGGTGAGCCGCACGGTTTCAGTCCGTACGGTTACACGCGAGTTAAACCGGTCGACGCCAACGGCATCACGGACAAGATCGGGCAAGACATCATCCACCAGGAACACGGCGAGGTCGTGCGGGAGGCGGCGAGGCGAACATTGAAAGGTGAATCGCTTCGCTCAATCGTCACCGATTTCAACCTCCGTAACATCCACGGACCACAGGCCGTCAAGTGGAACTCAACGATTCTCAGGCAGATCCTGTTACGGCCGACCAACGCCGGCCTCCGGCAGTATCAAGGCAAGGTGCTCGGGCCGTCAACGACCGAGCCGCTCTACGACACAGGCACACACGATCGGCTGGTCGCACTATTGAAAGATCCCAGCCGTCGCAGCAACTTCTCCGGCTCCAGCTACAAATACCTTCTGAGCGGTCTGGCGATCTGCGGACTGTGCGGCGGACCGATGCGCCGGCAGATCGGCCGTGAAGAAACGAGCAAGAGAACCGGTGCGACCAAACGCCAACCCCCTTCTTACAACTGCTCCGTGTGCTTCAAGGTGCGCCGTCACCAAGAGGCAGTCGACGAACTCATCGTCGAGTTGATCATCGGGCGGTTGTCGATGCCTGACGCCGCTACATTCCACCAGACCGGTGATTCCGTTCTGGCAGATGAAGCGCAGGTGACTATTGAGGCCATCAATGCAAAACTCGCTCTGGCCGTTGACCAGTACGCGGACGATGATCTCGACGCTGAACAATTCAAACGCCTGAACGAGAAGCTGCGCCGAAGGCGCCTTGATGCGGAGCGCGACTTGGACGGCGCCCGCCCGCGAACACTGCTCTCTTCACTCACCGATGGTGGTGCTGTGCGCGAAAACTGGGGCGCTCTGCCGATCGATGCTCAACGAGACGTTGTCACTGATCTCATAACGGTCACCATCCTGCCGGCGGGGTCCGGCAAACGATTCGACCCCGACCTGATCGAAGTGAAGTGGAAGGACTAGGCCGGGTTCAACTCGAGAGCCCGGTACACCACGCTGCGTGAACACCCGAGCTCGGCACCGATCTCGCGCGCCGAAGACCCACGCTTGTACATGACTCTGGCTAACTCCGTCTTCGCATCGTTCAGCGCACGCGGTCGACCGCCGACACGACCCCGCTCCCGTGCGGCCCGAAGTCCGGCGTTCGTGCGCTCGATCAAGATCTCCCGCTCCATAGTTGCGAAGGAAATGAGCAGTGTCTGCAGCATACGGCCGGCTGGCGTCGCGGAGTCGATGCCTTCAGTAATAGAACGGAACGTCACGCCCTTCACGTCCAACTCTTCCATGAGGTGCAGGACCGCTAACGTGTTGCGCCCGAGGCGATCCAGGCGGAATGTCACGAGCTGGTCTCCGTCACGCAGAAACTCGAGCGCCGCGGTCAGGCCTGGGCGGACGGCGACCGAACCGCTGACACCAACGTCTTCAAAAACTTTGGTCACACCAGCCTTCGCCAAAGCGTCATATTGCAAGTCGGTTTTCTGTTCAACTGAAGAAATTCTCACGTACCCGATGAGTGCCATGCTGATCCACTCCCTAAAACGCCATTCGCCGATTCCGGGAGTGAGCCGATATCGGGACTGCTTCTGGAACTCGATTTGGCTCCTGACGCGTACATGCGCGGACAATCCCAAATACGACCGTTTTAGCAACAGCCGCGGCACTAGAGTTCGAACCGACTGGTGGTGCGGACTTCGAACATCGAATCTGTTTGGAATGTGGACGGCGCCCAAAACCCAGGACACTCGGGGCTGCGTGCACCGCTACTGTGAATGGGTTCTAGTTGCGATTCCGGTCGCCGCTAATATTTCGTGATTTCGACATCGAAACCTGCGGGAAGCGTTCCGCGAATTACCCAAAAATCGAGTGCCTCGTGCGCGCCGGCGATCGGCACGATCTGCCGCAGTTTACAGCTGACGAAAGAGTCGGTGCCCGTGATCGTGGCCTGAGCACCGTTCCCGCCAGGCACGGCGAGGATCCCCATGTCATTTGTATCATCGGTCATATTCCCAAGCTCCACCAGGTATCCCCGGGTCGGCGTACCGAAGAGTTGCGCCCACCTCCCGCTTTGATGGTCGCCAACCACGGCAAAGGGAAAACCGCGATCAGCTGAAACGACATCGATCAGATCGTGAAGGAAACCGACGGACCACGCCGTCTGCTTGTGCGGTGTGTGATCTGCCAGCCACCAGAGCGACGACTCTGTTTCCGGCTGCTCATCGAGGAGGGCGCTGAGCGCCGGGTCGAAGGTATCGAGGAGGGTGAGCGGGTCGGTGGTGGTGGTCATGGACCTAACATGCGCGGAAAGCACCTGTTATCCGGGGCGCCAAACCGCCCCCGAGCGTCACCCACAGTTCAGCGCAGCTCCGGATGCAGATTTTGCCAGGCTTCCCGAATCCTGCCCGGCAAGAAGAGATCCGGCCAGACGCGCAAGAACAGGCCGCGGTTCATGAGGATGAGGTCGTCGTCTCCCAAAGACTCTCGCAAGATGCACGCATACCATTCGGCCACCGACGCCGGATCATTTAGGCGCACCGGCCGACGGCTCGACCAGTTGAGGTGCGGCGGCAAGATCAGCGTGCCGCTGCTCGGCCCGACCAGATCATCGAGACTGTCAGCTACAAATATGCTGCGAAGCTCCCAGAAGCCAGGCCCAGGGAAGATTCCGGGTGGAACCGGATGGCTGCGATCGTAAACCGGCGGGATCCTCATACAGCCATCATGCGCGGCGACGTCGTTGCCGCGCATGACCTCACCATGACCCGGCCACCCATCATCTACGCGTACGCGATAACTACGACCGACAGCGGGCCGATTTTCTACGCGCTCAACGTGAACGGCTCCGCTTCGGTCTCCACAACCCCCGGCGCTCTGTGGCAACCGTGCACTGGCGCCTTCTTCGAGATTGGGTCACCGGCCATCGTCAGCTTTGAGAGCAGCTGCTTTATCGGAGGCCTCGTCCTCGAGAACGCGGTCCACATCCTCGGCCCTCAGCCTCGACCCGCGTCATGACCTTCGAATCGCGGATCGACGACCGAACTCGGGTCGGTGAGTATCTGGTTCAGTGCGCCGGCCGGCCGCTGGTCCTCGTTCAGGTGATGCCGGGCGGCGTCGCGTGGGCGACGCCGGAGCCGCTGATACGACCGATGGTCTCATGGGCGGGCCAAATGCTCGTTTCACCATTAATCGAATTGGGCAGCCGTTGGCAAATGACGGCGGAGGTTCGCGGCGGCACAGTCACTGTGGATATGGGCATTACGTTGTCGATCGAAGCCGTCGAGCAGACGGTCGATCTGCTGCTGCCCGGCTCTCCATTTGGCAGATATCGTATTTTCAGTTTTAAGGAGCACGTTGTCGTCTGGCTGACCAGTGACGGCGCGCGGGCGGCTCGGGCGCCAACACTTGAAACGGAAGGCCGAGAGTACCAGGGTGACGGGCGTGCCCACGAAACCTCGGGCTTCGTTTTTGCCGTTGGCGCACGCGGGTCGCTCACCTGGGCCGGTCTCGACCCGGACGAAGGTGTTCCGGGTTTTTCGATGGAGGCACCCGCATATCGAATCGACTGGATTTCGAGCAGTCAGCTTCGACGGCCTCAGCTCGACCGGTAGGCGTTGGCTGCGGGACGCGAGGGCAACGGGCGCACAGAAAATCCGTTGCGGAAAAGCTCAACGGCCGACGGTGCGCCGGGCTTCCCGAAAACTAGCAGACTGTGTGCCGGCCTGTCCAACGGTCGACGTTGCACCCCGCCCAGGTGCCGCGCATGAAAGGTTCATGAACACCACCGACCAGCCCACCGTTTCGCTCTATCAAATCGTCACGACCACGGAGGTGATCCTGGTCGCCCGCAATTGGGTGACGGGCAAATCGATTGTCTCGCCCGGCGAAGACCTGCCTTATGCAATAGTCGACGCGGTCCGCATGGTGCCCGGCGAAGCGGCCTCCGTCACATTTGTCGACGTCGAGGACGGCGACCGTCCGATCCCCTTTACTGGCGGGATTGTAAAAACGATAGATCGTCTCCCTTACTCCGGCTACGACCTAAGCGGCAAATAGAGGTCTCATCGGCGGCGAGGGTCCCCCAGCCACTCCCAATCGCCCGACAGCAGATCGAGGGACGCGAGATTCCCGGTGCCATCCTCACAATTGAGTGAGTAGATGCGCGTTCCAGTGACTCTAACCGCCTCATCCTTTACGTGAATGTGGCCGTGGACCACGATCTCCGGCGAGACAGCTACAGCGAGTCGTGTGACCCGCGCACGGCTCGCCGCTGAGTAGGCGAGTTCCTCAGAATTCCAGCCCATCGGATTTGCGTTGATGATTCGTTGGACGAGTGGCGTGCCCCCATCGACGGTTTCGTGCAGGAGCAGGGTCTGAACAGGACCGCCGGCGATCGCCGCGTCGACTTCAGAATCAGTGGCCACCTCCTCATAAAACCAGTCCCGGCCGCTCGTTCGATCGGCGTAATCCAGACTCGCCGCACCACCGAAACTCATAAACGAGCGGCCGGCGAGCGTGAACCGGAAACCGCGCGGCATCATCCAGACGGCGGCCGAGAGTTGGACCGGCTGCCCAAAATTTCGCGAGAAAGCTTCGACGAGCGCTGGCCAGTCCTCATGGTTTCCAGGTGTGACCATGACGCGCTGAAGGCCTGCTCGTTCGCACCAGTAATCAACAGTTTTTAGGAACCCGGATCCGCCCCAAAAGCCGAAATCGCCGGCGTGCAAGATCGTTCGAACACCTGGCATAGCCCGAGCAAGATAGGGGATCGCCTTAGAAACCCAGGAAGTGTCGCCGTGCCAGTCACCGGCCAGGGCCACGCGAGTCTCTCCCAAAAGCGTCAGATCATTAGTCATACCCTCATCATGCGCGGCACACGCCGGTCAGAGGGGCGGGCCGGAGACCGGGACGGGGTGGTTAGGTGCCGCGCATGGGATTGGTGACGGAGCGGAGGGGTTAGTGGACGAGGATTCAGATCGCCAGTTTTCGGGCGCCGAGCTTGAGGAGCGTGTCGCAGAGATACAGGCGCCTTTTCGGGCCATGGGGCATCCACTTAGCGATAAGGCGCTCGATCGGTGCGGGCGCATATTGAGCGGTGACATCAGCTACGAGGAGGCGATCGACGAAATCTCGCACGACCGCATCCCCTTACGACTGCGCGCTCTGGCACAAAAACAGACCGAGGTGCAACGCCAAAGGGGCCAACTCTGCATGCGCCCTAGGAATTCGCTGCACGTCAATCAACCCCTACGTTAGGTTCGATTTAAGCTGGAGTCTACGTCAAGTTCTGCGGATCCAGATCGTAGGGAGCACGAAAACACCCAAATCCCCGAAGGCGTCAGTCCATATGCATATGTTTGATGAGCGCACCTCAAGCCACCTCCGCCCCACAAGACACTACTGAAATGAGCACCATGAACATGCATATCGGCCTCATCGGCCTCGGAAAAATGGGTGCCAGCATGCGCACCCGACTCCGCGAAAACGGCGTGACAGTAACCGGCTACGACCGCAACCCTGACGTCACCGACGTCGCGACCCTCCAAGACCTCGTCGACGCCCTTCCCTCGCCCAAAACCGTCTGGGTAATGGTCCCCTCCGGCGCCATCACGAAGACCGTCATCACCGAGGTCGGAGTCCTTTTGACCACCGGCGACTTGGTCATCGACGGCGGCAATTCCCGTTTCAGCGACGACTTCGTGCACGCGGCCCTTCTCGCTGAGAAAGGAATCGACTACATCGACGCCGGCGTTTCCGGCGGAGTCTGGGGCCAGGAGAACGGTTTTGCACTTATGGTCGGCGGCAGCGCGGCATCCGTTGACCGGCTCATGCCGGTATTCGACGCCCTGCGTCCGACCGGCCCGCGCGAGGAAAGCTTCGTGCACGCCGGCGAAGTCGGTGCCGGTCACTACGCCAAGATGGTGCACAACGGCATCGAATACGCCCTCATGCAGGCCTACGCCGAGGGCTACGAGCTGCTGGCCAAGCGCGACGACATCATCAAGGATGTTCCCGGAACGTTCAAGGCTTGGCAGCGCGGTACTGTCGTGCGGTCCTGGTTGCTCGAGCTTCTCGTTCAGGCGCTCGAGGAGGATCCGGCGCTGGCCGGAATCGAAGGTTACGTCGATGACTCCGGCGAAGGCCGGTGGACCATCGAAGAAGCGTTGGCTAATGCCGTGCCCGTTCCCGCCATCAGCGCGTCAATCTTCGCCCGGTTTGAATCTCGCCAGCAAGATTCCCCGGCGATGAAAGCCGTCGCCGCACTGCGCAACCAGTTCGGTGGCCACGCGGTCAAATCCGCGGAGTAGCCGCCGGACACAGACAGCGTCAGAACCGAGTCCGGCCCAATCGGCTGGCCTCGGGGCGTTTGGGCAGAATGTGATCGCCCGAGGATTGGTGCCGAGCACGGCGCAGGACCCACGGCACCAGATAAGTGCGGGCCCACGCGACATCACTCGTTCGTGCGCTCCGCCAGGACGACATTGGCAACTGCTCGATCTGGGATGGCTGCAATGAGTTCTCGACACGGAGAGCGCTCAGAACGCTGCGTGCAATCGTGTGGTGACCCAGTGAGTGGAAGTGCAACCGATCCAGAGCCCACATACCCGCGTCCTGGATGGCCGTCAGTGACCAGAGGTCAACGACCAGGCAGCCGTGCCGTGCTGCCACAGAGCGCAAGTTCTCGTTGTAGATCGCGACTTTTCCCCGCATGCCCCGAAATAATGGTGAGAATTCGAGGTCGGGCCCGGTGAAGAGGACGATCGTGGTGCCGGACCGGGACAGACGCGAGATAACATCATCGAACCGAGCCGCGATATCATCCGGGTCGGCACCGGGACGAATCACGTCATTACCGCCAGCGGAGATGGTGATGAGATCCGGGCGCAGTTGTAGCACAGGTTCCACCCGTTCGTCGCTGATCCGGCTCAAGATCTTGCCGCGCACCGCGAGGTTAGCGTAGCTGAAGTCCGGTTGGCCGTCACTGAGTACCTCGGCGACCCGGTCGGCCCAGCCTCGATTCCCGCCCACACTCTCTGGCTCGGGGTCACCGATGCCTTCGGTAAAGGAGTCGCCGAGCGCGACATATCGCGTCCACGGGTAGTTCAGATATGCGTTGATCATATGCCTCATGCCTATTACCACTAACTCTACTCTTACGTTAGAGTAGAGATATACGATTATTCCCGTACGAGACGAGGTGGCATTCATGCTTATCGGTGAGTTCGCCGAACGGACTGGGCTCTCCCAGCGCACCGTGCGGCACTACGACGAGATCCACATTTTGCAAGCGTCAGGGCGCAGCGATTCCGGCTATCGGCTCTATGCCCCGGCCGACCTCGACCGGGCACGCATCATCCGCAGCCTCCGAGCGTTGTCTCTCACCCATCCGGAAATCAAGGACGCCCTGACGACGCTTGATCTGGTCGACTCCGACCCGGACGCGACGGTGTCAACAATCCGGCGCGATCTCGCCATCCTGATCAGCGATATCGAAGCGCGTGAATGCTCACTGCGCGAACAGGTTCGCGTAGCCAGCGGGTTCGTCGACCTGCTACGAAGTCTGTGAATCAACCACGCCCATCTCGTGATCACGCACAGACAGGAACACCGTGACGCATCAAACCACACCCACCGTCTCTAACCTCGACGTCCTCGCCCAAGCCCACAAACGGCGCACCTTTGCCGTTATTTCTCACCCGGATGCCGGCAAGTCCACCCTGACCGAAGCACTCCTGCTGCACGCGCACGCGATCGATCGGGCGGGTGCGGTACACGGCAAAGCTGGCCGGCGAGGCACCGTGTCTGACTGGATGGCCATGGAGCAGGCCCGCGGTATTTCCGTGACGTCCGCCGCTATCCAGTTTGAGTATCGCGACACCGTGATCAATCTCGTTGACACCCCCGGTCACGCCGATTTCTCCGAAGACACCTTCCGGGTCCTCTCCGCTGTTGATGCCGCTGTGATGCTCGTCGATGCCAGCAAGGGCCTCGAGCCGCAAACCATGAAACTGTTCGAGGTGTGCCGACAACACGGCCTGCCCGTGATCACGGTCATCAATAAATGGGATCGCCCCGGAAAGTCCGCGTTGGATCTCATGGACGAGATCCACGACCGCACCGGGCTTCTGCCCACACCGCTCACCTGGCCTGTCGGACTCGCCGGCGAATTTCACGGAGTTCTGGATCGACAATCCCCCGGATTTGTACGTTTCACCCGAACCCCAGGAGGCGCGACCGCCGCCATTGAAACTCGCACCACGGCGACGGCCGCTGCCGCGGAACTCGGCCAGGATTGGACTAATGCTGCCGAAGAATCAGCACTGCTCCATGCCGAAGGGCAAGACCACGACGAGGCACTCTTTCTTCGCGCGACGACCACGCCGGTACTTTTTTGCGCTGCCGTCCTCAATTTTGGTGTTCACCAGCTGCTGGACGCTCTCGTGGAATCCGCTCCGCCCGCTCTGGCCCGGGCAGATATCACCGGTCGACAACGGCCCGTCAACGGTGACTTCTCCGGATTTGTCTTCAAGGTTCAGTCCGGCATGAACGCCTCGCACCGTGACCACGTCGCATTCGTGCGGGTGTGTTCGGGCATGTTCCACCGCGGGATGGTACTCACGCAGGCATCGACCGGCCGTCCGTTTGCCACGAAGTATGCGCAACAGATGTTCGGACGGGAACGCACCATGGCGGAGCAGGCCTGGCCCGGCGACATCGTCGGGTTGATCAACGCAGCCTCTCTTCGGGTGGGCGATTCACTCTATGATTCCGAACCCGTCGAATACCCGCCCCTGCCGGTGTTCGCCCCCGAGTATTTTCGTGCCGTACGCCTCGCCGACACCAGCAAGCACAAGCAATTCCGTCGTGGAATCGATCAGCTCGACCATGAAGGGGTCATTCAAGTCATGCGGTCTGACCTGCGAGGCGACCAGGCTCCGGTACTCGGGGCCGTGGGTCCGATGCAGTTCGATGTCGTTGAGGAACGCATGACGCACGATTTTGGTGCTGATATCCGCATGGAAACGTTGCCCTACCAAGTCGCGCGCCGCACCGATCGAGCAAGCGCGGGCAGACTGGGGTCGCTGCACCAGGTGGAAGTGCTCACTCGATCCGACAACACACTCTTGGCCTTGTTCAGCACCCTCTGGCGGTTTCAGGCTGTCGCTCGGGAGTTCCCGGATATCGTGCTGGCGAACCTCAGCCCGTCCGTCGAAACGGAGTCTGTCGAGAGCGCAGCCCGCGGCGATAAACGTCGCTGAAGGTGAGTTGACGGCGAGAACAGCAGCGGCCCGGCACACGCGATGTGCCGGGCCGCTCGCGTTCGTAGCTTCCGTTAAGCGCTATGCGTCAACGACGACCGCCGTGATCACCGGGTTGCGCCGATACTTGCGTTGCATCCATCGAGTCACGCTCTCGGAGAAGATGCGCTCGAGGGCCGCTCCGTCGAGCGCGTTGTTCTGGGTTGCTGCAACTATGGCCTTGTCGATGACCTGCGCGGCATTGGCTGCCCAGTCAGCATCGTGATTGAAGCCGCGGGAGATGAACTCCACCGGTTCGGCCAGGCGTCCCGTCTCGGTGTTGAGAATTCCCAGAACGGTAATGGCACCGTCTTCGGCGAGGAGTCGACGGTCTTCCATCGCTTCCGCTGCATCTCCTCCGACAGTCATTCCGTCGACGAGGACATAGTCGGCTGGCACTCGGCCCACGACGGTGGCGCGTCCGTCGACCAGGTCGACCACGATGCCATCTTCGACGACGAGAACGTGGTCTTTACTGATTCCGGTGCGCACGGCCAGATCCGCGTTGGCGGTGAGGTGGCGCCATTCACCGTGCACGGGCATCACGTTGGTTGGGCGCATCACGTTGTAGCAGTAGACGAGTTCGCCCGCGCTGGCGTGCCCGGACACGTGGACTTTGGCATTGGCCTTGTGCACGACGTTGGCACCCCAGCGAGTGAGTCCGTTGATGACCCGGTAGATGGAGTTCTCATTTCCCGGAATGACCGAACTGGCCAAGAGAACGGTGTCGCCCTCCCCGATGCGAATGGTGTGTTCACGGTTCGCCATACGGGCCAGAGCCGCCATCGGCTCTCCCTGTGAACCGGTGCAGATAAGAACGACCTTGTCATCTTTCATCCGCTCCAGGGCCTTGACATCGACGAGCAGTCCCTTCGGGACGTGCAGATACCCCAGCTCAGCGGCCATACCCATGTTGCGCACCATGGATCGGCCGACGAAGGCCACCTTGCGGTTGTGGCGTACAGCCGCATCGATCACCTGTTGAATGCGATGGACATGGCTGGCGAAGCTGGAGACAATGATCCGTCGTGGCGCGGTGCGAAACACGGTGTCGATGGCGGGGCCGATGTCGGCTTCGGGTGTGGTGAATCCGGGCACAACGGCGTTGGTCGAGTCGATCAGCAGCAGGTCGATGCCTTCGTCGCCGAGCCGGGCGAAACCGGGCAGGTCGGTGAGCCGGTTATCGAGGGGGAACTGATCCATTTTGAAGTCTCCGGTGTGCACGACCAGCCCGGCTTCTGTGCGGATGCCGATGGCGAGGCCGTCGGGGATGGAATGGTTCACGGCCAGGAATTCAAGGTTGAATGGACCCACAGAGCGGCGTTCGCCTTCCCTAACTTCAATGACCGGGGGATGCAAGCGGTGTTCCTGAAATTTTGCTCCGACGAAGGCAAGGGTCAGCTTGGAGGCGATGACGGGAATGTCACCGCGTTCCTTGAGCAGGTAGGGCACGGCGCCGATGTGGTCTTCGTGGCCGTGGGTGAGGACGATGGCTTCGATGTCGTCGAGCCGGTCACGCAAGATCGAGAAATCGGGCAGGATCACGTTGATGCCGGGCTGAATGTCTTTCGGGAACAGCAGCCCGCAGTCGATGACGAGCAGTTTGCCTTTGTGCTCAAACACGGTCATATTACGACCGATTTCACCGAGCCCGCCGAGCGGGATGATGCGCAGGCCGCGCGCAGGAAGTGCGGGCGGTGCAGCAAGGGACAGTGGATGGGTGCTCATGGAGCTCTTTTCTTGGGGCGCGGGCGTCAGCCCACGGAATGGTCAGATTCGTATGGGTCGGGCAGGAAATCGGCCACGTCACTGGCAATGAAATCCGAGGCCGGCATGGTGAGCCGGTCGAGAAATTCAAAGGCGAGTTGTCGAATTGCCGGAGCGGCGATATCGGTTTCGGCGCTGATGTCGGTGGAGGACCACCGTGTCAACGCTCGTTTGGGGTCGTTGCTGGCGACAGCATCGATGAAGTCGCCGAAGAATGTTGAATCGTCGCGATCGGGACCGGTCTCGGAGGTGTTGGACTCCGCGTGGGCGCGCGTGACCGCGACGTAATACCGCGCGACGGTGTAGATGAAGAGGAATGCGTGTCCCTGCGACGATCCTTCGCGGGACTTGTCGTCCATGGCTGTGAGTTCAAACTCCCACTCCGCATGTTCCGCGTGGCGGGCCAGCAGGAGGGTGATCTTGGTCAGCATGAAATCCTGAATCAGGTGCTGGTCGGTACGAGCGAGGGGATGAACGAACATGAAGTGCTCCTCTCGGGAACCTAGAACGGGGAAAGTTGGGGCCGCGATCGGGTCAGCGACCGTGCGAGTGGTTTTCTATCAACCACTTACAGCAACTCTACCGTAACGTAAGGGAAGAGTATGAATTGACGGCAATTTCCTATCCACCATCGGTCACCTTCCTCTCACGTGAGAGTAGAGTGTAGGTGGGCTTGCGTGTCGCTCACCATTCGAAAGCTGTTCGAACCTTCCAGATGCGCTCTTTTTGCACGTCGCAGCCAGCGCACTGCTGGCGCGCCGTCCGCCCCATTCTTGTGAAAGCTTCCGTGTCATCTTCTACACCACACTCCCCCGCGCCGTCCGACCGAAGGACAGCGCCGCGCCCGCATCCGCGAATCTCATGGTCCTGGCTGGCCCTCATCGGTGCCGCCGGACTAATCTCGGTCATGACGGCCCCCGGCCAGACTGCCGGTCTCTCCGTCTTCACAGATCCCCTGATTGTCGACCTGGGACTGTCACGAACGGATGTCTCGCTCAGTTACCTCATTGGCACGCTCGTTGGCGCGTCCGTGCAGCCGTTTATTGGGCGGGCGTTGGACCGATGGGGAGCACGGTCCGTCACGGTCCTAATTGGCCTTAGCTTCGCCGTCATCCTTCTGGCCTTCAGCTTCGTTGGCGAGATCATCGGGCTCACCGCCGGCTTCACCGGAGTTCGGATGGCCGGCCAGGGTGCGCTCACCCTGGCCGCGACCACCGCGGTTGCCCGGGCCATCCACCATCGGCGCGGGCTAGCCCTCGGCATTGCGAGTGCCATCGGCTCGGCCGGCATCTCACTCGCACCGATCTTCGTGGAGCGGCTGATCGCATCCGTGGGTATTTATGATGCGTGGCGGTGGGAAGCGGTGCTTGTGGCCGTGGTGGTCATTCCGCTGGCGTTGGTCTTTCCCAAGCGCGCCCCCGCCGTCGATCCGGAATCGACCCCCTCCACGGCTCAGCTCACCATTCAGAAGGAATCGTGGACGCTGCCGGAGGCCATCCGATCGGGCATGTTCTGGGTTATCGCCGCAAGCCTGGCAACCTCGGGCATGCTGACAACGGCACTGGCATTTCACCAAATCGCCATTTTAGGCGCCCAAGGCCTGACCCCGTTAGAAGCGGCGGCGAACTTCCTGCCGCAGACCGTGACCGGAATCCTGGCCACCCTGCTCACAGGAAGCCTCGTCGACCGGGTAAGTCCCAAGGTTTTCATCGTGTTTTCCATGGTGACGCTGGCCGCGGCTCTCGTTATGCTGCCGTGGGTGACCAGCGGAGTGGCGGCCATCATCTATGGCCTCGTTCTTGGAGCCGCCGGAGGAAGCCTGCGCGGTATGGAAGCCGCCTCATACGTGCGCTATTACGGCTTGGCACACATTGGTAATATCCGAGGAGTAGCTACGGCCATCGGCCTCGCGTCGACGGCTTTCGGTCCAGTCGCGCTCTCACTCGGGTTCGACCTGACCGGCAGCTTCACCACGCCGGCGCTAGCGCTGGCACTTATTCCCGTCATCATCATCGGCGTCGCCCTCTTCGTGCGACCGCCGCAGCGCGCCTAGCGCGACCGATCAGCCCTACTGAGTGCGCAGAACCTCAAGAAACTCGTCGGCCATTCCCAGCTGGTCCTGGAGTTTTTGCCGACGCTCAACCGCTTGTGCAATGAAGGTGTCGAGCTCCGCGCGGACATCCGGATTGTCCGAACCAGCCACGCCGCCCTGCAGCGTGTCGATGATCTTCAACAGCGCCATCATCTCTTCGAGAGAGAACCCCAGCGGCTTCATACGACGAATCAAGATCAGCCGAGAATGATCTTCCTGCGTATAGAGACGAAAACCGCCCTCGGTACGACCAGAGGCCTTCAGCAGCCCGATTTCGTCATAATGACGAATGGTGCGCAGCGAGAGACCGGTCTTCTCGGCGAGCTCTCCAATATGCATGGTGCCCGTGCTGGCCGTGGCGGCTGGGGAAGTCATAGTTGATACCTTTTCTCGAACGGATTAGCAATCAACCCTAACGTTAGAGTAGTGTTGCAGAAGTTGGCTGACATTGTCATGTGAGCCCACTCTCCCACCATTGTCCCTGATGACTGGTGGAGGTGCGCGACGGGGCGCCCACACTCACTTCTTCTACTCATCCGACACCATACGTGTGTCCCGCTCCAGGAAGGCCCCATGGCCATCATTGAAAAAACCACGGAGAAGAATCGGTACAAAGCCGATCCCACCGTGATGAAAGCTCTGCGCACACCGCGCATCCTCACCCGGGAGGTGCTCGCCGGCCTCGTTGTGGCCATGGCCCTCATCCCCGAGGCGATTGCGTTCTCTATCATCGCCGGCGTCGATCCGCGTGTCGGACTCTTTTCGACCTTCATCATGGCCGTGTCGATCGCATTTCTCGGTGGCCGCCCCGCCATGATCACCGGTGCGACCGCAGCCATTGCGCTCGTGATCGCCCCGGTCGCGCGGGATTACGGCATCGACTACTTCATCGCTACCGTGATCCTGGCGGGTATCTTCCAGATTGTCTTCGCCTTCATCGGCGTTGCCAAGATCATGCGTTTCATTCCCCGCAGCGTCATGGTCGGATTCGTCAACGCCCTCGGCATCCTGATTTTCACCTCGCAGTTGCCGCAGCTGCTGGGCGTCCCGTTCATGGTCTACCCGCTTGTCGCGGTCGGCATCATCATCATGGTCGTCATGCCGCGCTTCACCAAGGTGGTTCCCGCGCCGCTCGTCGCGATCGTCGTACTCACGGTGCTGACCGTCGTGATGTCGATCAATGTCCCCACTATTGGGGACCAGGGCGAACTGCCCACGACGCTCCCGCAGCTATTCTTCCCCAACGTCCCGCTCAACCTGGAAACGTTGACGATCATCGCTCCCTACGCGTTCGGAATGGCGATGGTCGGAATTCTCGAGTCGCTGATGGCCGCCAAGATCGTCGACGAGAGCACCGACACCCACTCCAACAAGACCCGTGAGTCCTGGGCTCAGGGCGTTGCCAACATGCTCTCCGGTTTCTTCGGCGGCATGGGCGGCTGCGCAATGGTCGGCCAGACCATGATCAACGTCAAGGCTTCCGGTGCCCGCACCCGCATCTCCACCTTCCTCGCCGGCGCCTTTCTGCTCGTTCTCGTGCTCGGCCTCGGCCCGGTGCTGTCCGTTGTACCCATGGCCGCACTGGTATCGGTCATGATCATCGTGTCCGTGCTGACCTTCGACTGGCACAGCATCCGCTTCTCAACATTGAAGCGCATGCCCAAGAGCGAAACGACCGTCATGGTCTTCACCGTTGTCGCCGTCGTCGCTACGCACAACCTCGCGATCGGCGTCGTCATCGGCGTCGTCATCGCCATGGTCGCCTTCGCCCGACGCGTCGCCCACCTCGCCCAGGTCGAACGCAGCCTCACCGTCGACGACGATGGGCCCATCGCCTACTACACGATCACCGGCGCCCTGTTCTTCGCCTCCAGCAACGATCTGAAGACCCAGTTCAGCTACCTCGACGATCCTGACCGGATCATCATCGACATGACGAACTCACACATCTGGGATGCTTCCACCGTCGCCACCCTCGACGACATCAAGTACAAGTACCAGCGCCATGACAAGGTTGTGACCATCGACGGACTCAACGAATCCAGCACCCTGCTGCACGCCCGCCTCGCCGGAAATATGGGCTCGGGTCACTAATCCACCCCGATTTTTCGCCGCAATAGGTCGGGCCCCGTCACGCAGCGGGGCCCGACCTATTTGTGCGCGAAAGGAGTTTAACCCTTACGTTAAGGTAACCTTGCGATGGTTGAGTGTTTCGACGGGCCACATATTATCCTTCGGGTCGACTCTCATCACGCCGCACCCTTAATGGTGAGACGCGTGAATCCGGCGCCCCAATCGCCACTCCCATCCATCTGGCTTCTCCCTGAGGTCCCGTTCCTGGAGGCCACATGGCCATCGTTCAAAAATCTGCTGCAGCCAACCGTTACCGAGCGGAACCCTCCGTGCTGACCGCTCTGCGCACGCCCCGCCTGCTCACCCGCGAAGTACTCGCCGGTCTCGTTGTAGCTATGGCGCTCATTCCCGAGGCGATCGCTTTTTCGATCATCGCCGGTGTCGACCCGCGCGTCGGCCTGTTCTCCTCGTTCGTCATGGCCGTGACCATCGCCTTCGTCGGCGGACGCCCCGCCATGATCACCGCCGCCACCGGCGCAATCGCGCTCGTGATCGCACCAGTGGCCAGGGAATACGGCATGGAATACTTCATCGCCACGGTCATTCTCGCCGGAGTCTTCCAAATCGTGCTGAGTGTGATCGGCGTCGCCAAGATCATGCGGTTTATCCCGCGCAGCGTCATGGTGGGCTTTGTCAACGCCCTCGCCATCCTCATTTTCACCTCGCAGCTGCCCCAGCTGCTCGGTGTGCCCTTTCTGGTCTACCCGCTCGTCGCAGCAGGTTTGATCATCATGGTTGTCATGCCTCGCATCACCAAGGTGGTTCCCGCGCCACTCGTAGCGATCGTCGTCATCACCGCCGTCACCGTGCTGATGGCTATCAACGTGCCCACCATCGGCGACCAGGGCGAACTCCCCCAGAGTCTGCCTGAGCTGTTCTTTCCGAACATTCCGCTCAGCTGGGAGACCTTCACCATCATCGCCCCCTACGCCCTCGGCATGGCCCTGGTCGGAATTCTCGAGTCGCTGATGACCGCGAAGTTCGTCGACGAGATCACCGACACCCACTCCAACAAGACCCGCGAAACCTGGGGCCAGGGCGTCGCAAACGTCATGTCTGGCATCTTCGGCGGAATGGGTGGCTGCGCCATGATTGGCCAGACCATGATCAACGTCAAGGCCTCCGGCGCTCGCACCCGCATCTCCACCTTCCTCGCCGGCATCTTCCTGCTCGTGCTGGTACTCGGCCTCGGCGACGTGCTCGCCGTCGTGCCCATGGCCGCCCTCGTCGCGGTGATGATCATCGTGTCGTATCTGACCTTCGACTGGCACAGCATCCGCTTGTCCACCCTTAAGCGGATGCCCAAAAGCGAGACCACCGTCATGATCGCCACGGTCGTCATCATCGTCCTCACCCACAACCTCGCCATCGGCGTCGTCGTCGGCGTGATCGTGGCCATGGTCGCCTTCGCCCGCCGCGTCGCCCACCTCGCCCGAGTGGAACGCACCGTCGAACTCGACCAGCCCGTGCCGACCGCGTACTACACCGTGACCGGAGCGCTGTTCTTCGCCTCGAGCAACGACCTGATGACCCAGTTCGAGTACGCCGACGACCCCGACCGCATCGTGATCGACCTGTCGGCGTCACACATCTGGGATGCCTCGACCGTCGCCACGCTCGATGCCATCACCTACAAGTACCAGCGGCACGACAAGCACGTCGTCATCGAAGGCCTCAACGAGGCCAGCCACGAACTACACAACCGCCTCGCCGGCAACCTCGGCGGCGGCCACTAGCCGCGGCACACGACTATCGATCAAGGCGACACCCCGACAACTGTGCAATGCCACCGGCAGGCTTTCAGACTTCCACCGTGAGCATAAAGAACATCGACCGGCTTGGCCGGAAGCCGCGTGTCAATCACCTAACACTGTCGGCGAGAAGTGCCCAGCACTTCCACGTGTCATGTATACGCCGTTCCACGGGCCGAGAAGATGCCTATCCCGTAAGCCGGACGCCCACCGGGACACCCCGCGTGCAAGGAGTGCCGACGACGAACGATGAAGCATCTCAAACCACCTAAAAATAGGTGTTGCTTCGATCAATAGGATCCCGCGGGGGATAAACGGGACACCTAAAAAGTACGCCCAGGATGCCTATCTGCGCGTTCGCGTCGAGCCGATGCTCACCGCGGTCACCATTCGAACCGTTATGCGTCAATGCTGGGCTCCCCAATGCGGGAAATGGCTCAGCTTGTGGGCGGTGGATAACGTGACGTTGGAGAGCCGGCGCTCGCGGGTTGCAACGCTCCACGCCGTTTACGGGTATCTCCCGTGGCAGGCTGCACGCTTTGAGCAGCGAGTGCAGGAGACGGTTCGGACGCAGATCATGGCCAGCGACCGGCCGGCGCCCGCCGTTTTCGAACGTCGGCACAGCAAGCTGGCTGGCACCTTTTACATCGGCCAGGTCTGCCCTCACTGCCATGTTGTACAAGGCGACGGCCATATCGGATCAACATATGACTGGGAGCGATACAGGATTCCGTTGCGCGAAAAGCTGATCTTTCCCGAAACTTTGTTGGTCGCGCCGCACCTCTGCGAGGACCATGGTCGCGGGCGCTGCTCCCAAGTACCGCGACCGGACGGCGGGCGGAACTTCAAGGTAGAGACCTTCGGATGGGCGGTAGTTTCCGCCAACGACGTCAACGGTGAAGCGGATCCGTTGCCGGCCAAGCGTGGCCGGCGCTGAGAAGCCTGGCGGGCGGGTGCAAAGAACCCCGGCACGGGTTGCGTGCCGGGGTTCGGGGGTCGTGGGTGCTAAAAGTCAGCGTCGTAGTCGCCGTAGGAGTGCCCGTCGTAGGTCTCCATACGCACGGATGCCTTATGAAAGTCCCCATGCACGCTGGTGAACGCATCTCTGTACCTTGCTCGAGCCACCTGGATGACCTCGCCGTGCATGTTCATCGCCGTGACTTCAACCTCCCCATGTTTGTTGCGAATTGCCGTCAGCAGAACAATGAGCTCGGAGAGAGTAACTGTTTTCATAATCTGGCTTTCGGTTGGATGGTGCTGAATCGTTGGATGCTGCGTGGCGACAATCTCGGGGTCACTCCTCCAGGCAGTGTGCGAGCACCGCAGCCTGGGCGGCCCGGTAGAAATCCTGCTGCCGGGAGGTGACGAAGGTGGTTCGGCCCGCCTCCTGTTCTGCCTCGCCATAAGAGGTGGTGGCGGCCTGAACGGCCTCCATAAGTGCCGCAGCTGCCAAAAGGCGGGAGGCGATCTGGTCTGGGTCAACATTTGTTTGGTCCTTTGATGTGGTTGGGTTGGATTAGAAATCGGAGTCATCGACACCGGCGTGGACCCGGTGGGTGTGTAAGGCGGCAAAGACCAGGGCAAGCCACACGTCGTACTCCGCCTCGGCCACTGCGAGGCTGACGCCCTCACGTTCCGCGGCGATTTCAGCGGACGCGCCGTTGTCAAACCGTGTGTGGAGGGAGATTCTCAGCACCGCGTCATTTCGCCGGGTCATTTCGCCGAACGTTGCGCCGCTCATCAGTCGTCCTCCCGCGCAACGCAGAACGGACCGCAGATGGAGCAGCGCAAGGTGCCGGAACCTCGGGCATCAGAGATTTGATGAGTTGCCGTGGTCTCGCCCACGCTGATGTGCAAGTCGCCGGCGTCATCTTCGTCCGAACCGCAGATGTAGAGGCCGTGAGGCCGCAGCTCCATCAGGAGTAAGTCTTCAACGCGGATGATCAGTTTGTGTTTAAAACTGGACGAGTAACTGAGGAAGGATTCGTCCCAATGGCCCGGCCGGTAGCCGGTGAGCGAACCGACATGAAGATCGCTTACGGGGACCGGATCGGAGTCTTCAGCTCCGTATCCGAGCGACACGACGGTCTGGTCAACGATCCAACGTCGGCCGGAATCGTTGTGCGCCAAACCATCGAAGGACACGGTGAGCTCGGCGCGGCCTTTGTCGAGGAATGCGGTGCGCAGCTCTCTGATGATCGGTTCGGTCAGGGTGAGCGGGTTAGTGGTTGTGATCATTGCTTTACTTTCGGTTGGGTGGAGCTGAATTTGGTTTGAGCGGGATTGGTGAGATGTTCGGACCCCGGCCTAATACGCCGGAAAGTGCAGGGGCAGCACCACCCTTCGGATTCGGCGCCGGTCGCCATGTAGGCGGAGATCGCACGTGCCGAGGGTTCGCTGGTCGTCCTCCCACAGGCCTTCGCCGTAGTGGTTCGTGGCGAACTCGGTAACCCGGTGCTCGCCCCAGGCGTCCTCGTTGAGGACCGCCCAGCCGTAACCACAATGAATCAGCTCGTTTACGGACGAAACCCATCTCGCTGCTTTCCGCTCCTCATAGCGGCGGTAATAGCCCTGGTCTCGGACAACGCGGTGCAAACTGCGGAAGAACTTGATGCTATTAACGACGGTGGTCTCGGTCATGACCGTCTGCTTCCAGTGAGGCCAGCGGCCTCTTCGACAGCAATCCGGTATTCGAGTTTGCCAATTTGGACGAGGACCGGGTAGAGATCCTCCTGAGCGTCGTCACGAATGGTCTGAAAGAGTGTGCGCAACTCCTTGAGAGCTTTGAGCTCGACCGCAGCCGATGGTGTTGAGTAAGCCATTTAATTTCCTCTGACTGTTGGGTTGAGGAGGGGCGATTTCCCCTCTATATAGACGGCGCCGGTCGCCACCCGAAAAAGAGCCTGTTATCGGGCGAAAGCCGAAAGTTTCTTTTGGTTTTTCAGGATGTTCTTCACGGCCAGCGGGTCGATGCCCCGTAATTCCGCTTCAATGACCCCAATATCACCGCTGGAATTGCCGAGAACCAGGTTGACGGTGGCCCGGTAGAGGGCCTCAGGAATCTCGAGGCGGGCGGCGATGACCTTGGCGTCACGCGCCGCAGCGTCATAAGCGCGGACCGGCGACGTCGCCGCGGTCGCCCGCTCGACGACATATTCGACGAGAGCAGATGCCTGCTCAGGCGCCAGGCCGACGGTAATAAGCAGCACGACAACACGGTTCAGCGCCGGTGAGCGGAATGCCAGCTCAGCCTCGGCCGAACGTCGGGCTGCTTCAGCCGAAACTTCGTCTTCCGCATTGGTAATTGCTTCGCCACCGTTATCCGCGAAAAGCACGGTCATCGGGTTGTAGGAACCGTCCGCCGGGACCTCGCCGGTCATCGGAGTGCGCTCATCTGCGCTGTGGCTGGTGCGTAGGCGGTCGAGTTTGTTGGCGTAGCCGAGGCGCTTGCCCAGCACCTCGTTTGTGTACCCCCACGGGGTTTTCGCTTCGAGGAAGGCCTCCGAGTTCCAGATTTCCCAGATGTGCGAAATTAAGTCGGTGCGCATCATCGTGAGCTCTGCGGCTGCTGCCTGGTCGAGGTCGTACCGGCGGGCAAACGACCCAAACCGTTCGGCGCCCAGCTCGAGCAGTGCCCGACCGCGCACGCTGCCCCAGACCCTGGTGTTCTCGCGGCCCAACGTCGACTTCTTCGACGTCAAGTGCCGGCTGTCGAGAATTGCGGAGTGCTCGAAGCTGAGCTCGGCATCTTCAAGCGCCCTCTTCGCGGCCTTTTCGGCGATCTTCGCATGCGCACGAGCCTCAACGGTGGCCGCCGCTTCGACGATGGCGCGTGCCGCGTCGAGCTCCTCGGCGAACGACGGGTCGATACGACGAGCTGCGATGCTCGCCGCGAGTTCAAAGAACTCGTGGGCTTCGGTGCCCAGCGGGTGCGGGTTGCTAACCGAGAACTTGTGTTCCATGACGAAAATGCCTCCTGATCGGGGCAAAATTTGTCGTGTGTGGCTTGCCCTCACTGAAGAGACATGCGGCGAAGAGGGGCCGAAAACGGGCCTAAAACCTGAAATTCGGCGATCGATAACAAAGCGTTATAGATTTGTTACATTCGGTTTTAGGCGCAGCAAAAAGCCCGGCACCACTCAGGTACCGGGCACGAATCGAGGTTGAGTTCTAGGCCTGCTGCGCCCAACGGCCGAAGCTGACCTTCGCCTTGCCGGTCAGCACCACGCCCTCACCCAGGTCAACGGTCATCGCCTTCAGCAGCTTCGCCGCATACTCCGCTGAACGGCCCGTCGGCGAGAGGATGAACGCCTCATCGTGTAGCGGGATGAACAACGCTTCGCGGCCCACCGACTCAGCGATCGCGCGGATCGCAACACCGTAGGCGTCACGAGCCGAAGACTGCACCTGCAGGTTCGTGGCAATCGCGTGGCGAGTTTTGTATGTCAGACCGTCAAGACGTGGAAGCGGACGGCCCCACAACGTTGTCAAGGCTTCGCCACGGCGGCTGCGTTCAGTCTGCTCCGCGCAGAACTCGACGACATCCGGAAAGAGGCGTTTCATGGCGTCGTGCGTTGCGGCGGCCTGGTCGGCACCAACTGTCTTTGCGAGCGTTGCCTGCTTCTGGCCGTAGAGGAAGCTGATGAACTGCACCTTTGCGGCTTTCCGCTCCTGGCCGGAGGCGAGAGCCAGGTCGGCGTACGGGTCGCCGTCCAGCACGCTGCTCGTGAACGACGGCGAGCCGATCAAGCGGGCCAGGACGCGCCCTTCCTGGTTCGAATGGTCGACCGAGACAACGTCGTGATTCTCCTCGGCCAGGAACAGGAATCTGAGCTCCTTCATCACGCTCATGAGCCCGGGGAGCTGCCCGCTCATACGGCCAGTAGCCGCAGCGTTCGTTCGCCAAATCGGGTGCACACGACCCTCCTGCGTCATCTTTCCAGCGATCCCGTCGAGGATCTGCGCCCGCTTCAGAGTGCTGTGAGCTCTGGTGTAGCGATCCCACGCCTCCGTGTGGATCAGCGGCATGTCGGTGATATCGCATTCGCTTGGGCGCGACCAGCCATACTCACTCGTGCGGGTGTAGGTGACTCCGAGGCAGTCAAGGAACTGCGACTTCCGGGCATCCGAAACTCGGACGTCAACACCGAGCTCACGCTTGACGGTATCCAACTCACGATTGCGAATCTGGCGTTGCTCCTGCATGGCGAATCGATCAATCCGATACCCACGGCGGGCAACATTCCGCCACAGCTGGTCCTCGGTTTCGACGTGCCGGGCAGTGCGCTTGGCCGTTGGTGCAGCAGCGCTGTGCGCCCGAATAAGCGAGGCGAGCGCTGATCCTGGCGCTGGTGCGTCCTTACCTTTTACGGGGTCCAGTGCCAGGTCCAGGACCCGGCCGTTAGTGATCCGTGGGTTGCCGAGAGCAGCGAGGAACGTGGCGTGCTCGCGGTCCATGATCGCCGCATCCTCGGAGTACACCGACCGGCCGGCAGCGGTCAGCGCGGCGAACAAATCCAGGCCTTCCTCAACACCGACGGCAGTGAAAACCTGGCCGTCGGCGCCGTATAAGCGGATGGCCTCGCGGCCGTTGCTGAACCGGATGGCGAGCGGGCCGGAGGCGGCCACTAGGAATTCTTCGGTCGTCATCGACTACTCCCCCCCGGTCTCGGTCGTGCTCTCGGTCTCGGTCTCGGTCTCGGTCTCGGTCTCGGAGGGTGCGAACAGTGACCAGGGCACGGCAACGCAGTTCACATTCAAGCTGTTGATTCGCACCAACTTCTGCTTGTGACCCGAGTCGACGATCGCGACCGGCGCAAACGCCGTGATGATCGCCTTTTCAGTAATCGAGCGGTGACGGGGGTCCATACGAAGGAGGGCGGAAGCATCCCGCGCCTGAAAGGCGAGGAACTCGACATTGCCACCGCGACCAGCACGCCGAACGCCGAGCAACTTCTTACGCTCGTCGAAGGCAATCACCAGACCTTTTAGATCCTTCATCGGGGCAGCGCCATCAATCTGGACATAAGCCTGGCCGCCGGCCACCGAAGCGCGGAGCGCGTCAAGGAGCGGCTCCCAGCTTGGCTTCTCGCCGCTCGTCATGTTCGTCGTGCCGTGAAAAAGGGCTGTCTTCCTGACCGCGTGGTGAACAGCGATGACCAACACCTTCTGCTCCTCGACCGTGATGACGGCAAGATGCCGCAGGTACTCAAACCAGATCAGGTTCCCGGCCGTGACCAGTGCTGCAACCTCGCGAACGCGTCGGGAAACCGGAAGGTCCTCAAGTAAGGCGATTGCGGCGACGCGGGACTTGGCCCAGCGGGCACGCCATGCATCCATTCCCTCCTCCTCGATGCGAGCGGCGGCCCATCGAAGGAAGGCAGCGAACGTGACGGCAGGCAAGCCGCTGTTGGCGAGTGATTCGTAGACTTCGGAGTTTCCCGAGCGGAAAATGTTGAATCCAGGCTCGATGACGATCGGGTACAAGCGTTCTCGGGAGCTGTCAAGCTCCTCGGCGTCGGGGATTTGCTCGCCCACCATGACGACGGTTGGCGATGACAGATCAGGAACACCCAGCTCCCACTCCCCCGTCTGAGTGTTCTTCATGGAGACGGAGTGACGAGCGCTACCGCCGCCATAGCCCGCGCGAACCAGACGCTCGAGCGCCTTCTCCTGATCCTCATTACCGTGGCTGGTTGTGCGCTTCCGTGAATCGTCAATAGCTACGATGAGTCCATCTAAGCCCGCGCCCATGCGGCCGACGTTCGGGACCGACCCGTCGATGACGCCCATCGGTTTGCCCGACGGGGCAAAAGCTGCGGAGATGTGCGCAGTCAGGCCCTGAACCATCGTTGTTTTGCCGCAGCCATGGTGACCAGCGACGAAGGGGACGGCACCGACGCCCATTCCGGCCGCACTCCAGATGGTCGGGCCCCACATACCGGCCCAGAAGTTGGTGTCGGTAAGCTCGGCTGCCATGGCCTGCGTGTTCGCGGCCGCGTCTCGCTCATCGTCGACCGTGAGACCGGAGAGGTCGTTGAGCGCGATCATGTTGTATGCCGTCGCAAGCTGGGAGTGCGCCCGGTTGGTGAGGCCCTGTGCCGTCATGAATCCGGACGTGGTGAGAAAGCCCCAGGTGCCGTCAACCTGCTTCCAGCCAGTGCGCTTGAGAACCGGGCTCTCGATGACCTCGTCCGCTCTATGGGCACGGATTGAAGCATCGATGGCCTTCCCAATCCATGCGTCCGTCGCAACGACGATTGAGGTGCCTTGCGGGATTCGGTTCAACCATCTACGGGGCGTAACCAGGTCGGCGTCGCGAACACCGGGTACCTCGTAAACCCTGAGCCCGGAAGCGGTCATCACCGAAATTTCGAGGTCGTGAGTGAAGTCGGCATTGATCCCGCGGGGGTCGCGCAGGTCGTCAATGACCGAGTGGGTGCGTAGTCGACGTGCGGCGGCTTCCATGATGACGAGCGGGGGCGCGTCACCACGCGGGATGTATGTGCGCCCCATCTCCGTGTCGACGGTTGGTGCAATGCTTGCAGGTGCGACCTTCTCGGCGACGGTTGCTTTGGGCCGGGCACCTAGTTTGTCGGCGGCGTCAGCGATTAGCGCTTCGAGGTATGGGCCTTGTTCCGATTCCGGGCGTGAGGCGAGCACCGCGTCCAGGGTGAAGAAGGCGAGCTTGGTGAACTTTACGGATGCCGCGCCGATGCGGAGAAGGTGGGCAGCGAGGGCTTTGGCTTGGTCGAAAACCTCGGAGTCGGTTTCAGTGGCCCCCAAGGCCAAGACCACGTTCGATTTACGGTCGCGGCGCACAAGAACTTCCAACTCCCGGTGCGGGGCTTTTGTCACCTGGGAGATCCACTCGGCCGGGCTTTGAATCCCTGCGATGACAGTGCCCGCCACGTTCGCTTCGACGGCCATCTCCCAGCTGGTGGCACCGGCGACGATCAGAACCGTCTCAACGTGCGCGGCCAGCATTTTGTGCCCTTCGGTAATTAAGACCGACGCTGCCGTGGCAAGTTCTGCAGATTCCATGTGATCCTCCGAGGACCTGTGGGCCTCTACGTGTGGAGGCCTGTACATAGACGGCGCCGGGCCAGACCCGAAAAAGAGGCGAAAATCACCACCATTCTGAAATAAGAGGTGAAATCTGAAATAGTGGCCCGGATCTGAAGTAAGGATGAAATAGTGGATCCCTTTGTTTTACTGGGCTGTAGGGCCTTTCTCTCTTTCTATTTCATAAAACAGATATATCAATAGGAAGGTGTGACCCACCCATAGAGATGTGTATGCTCTTCCAAAAACAGACATACATACATATATGGGTACACCCCACACAGCCGCTGAAATAGTGAAAGAGCGAAATAGGCCGTAGGTCCCAACGAAACAAAGGGATCTCGGGATGATCCGTATTTCAAGCAGTCCGAGATAGGTGAAGCAGTCGGCATTTGGCGGACCATTTCACTACGGTCCACCGTTACCTGGAACTTCCGAACAGCTTCTCGACCGACCCCACTGTCGCGATCGGTCCTGGCGCGCTACCACGCTGCCGGGAGTGCCCCTATAGAGAGGACTGCAGCAGTCGCCCCAACGTTGCAACACAACGCTTTAGGCAGGCGTCTGCGGCTCTCCGGCAACATCGCTTGAGACACCCCCTCAATTCAGATGTCGCGAACAAGACTGCCGACGGTCATCGTCGACCGTCAAGATCGCCCGCCCGCAAACGAAAAAGCGGCCGGCACCCAAGGCACGGACCGCTCACTTCAACCCAGGTTTAACTCAAGCTGGCTGGTTCCGTCGGCCGAACCGGCCACCCACCCGCCGCCTTCACCCGGGCACCGTACGCCGTAACCAACGCCTCACTGGGCTTCGTCGAATCCCGCACGATTGAATACGACCGCAAGTTCCGACGACGTCGCACTTCCTCCCAAGCATCGAAAAGGTCCACGTCGAGTCGCTCGTCAGCCGCCGCCCACGCTGCGCGGCCGGCCTCAGAGCCGTAGAAGTCGATCGCTGCGGCCACCTGGACTCGCCAAGTGTGGATGGCGCGAGAATACTTCTCGCTCGGCTGATCTCCGCCACCGGGGCACGGCCCAAAATCGAACCGCGCAAGTACGCGTTCCTGCAACCTCTGGCGTGCGCGGTTCTCGTTGGCTGTGGCCGGTGCGGGCTGCAATGCGATGTTCGTGTTCATGATTGTCGTCCTCTATCTTCCCCGGTCACCTACGCCGCAACCGCAAATCGGCCGCCGAAGTGGCGTGAGTGGCGGCGGACCTGGCGTGTTCGGAACAGGTTCAGCACCTCCCCCTGGGAAATCATGTATTCGAATTCGCCGATAGCTGCGGTGATCCGCAGGTACTCCTCGTTGGTGGTGGAGCTAGCTGGGGCATTAATAAGCGCCGCTTGATCCTGCTTCATAGCGGCGACGGTCATCTGGAGTGCGTTCACGATGTTGATCCCTTGCATATGAGGAAGCCGGTGGCTTCCTTCTACTGAATAGGTGTGCGGCAAATCGGTCAAAATCGCTCTCATATACCCCCAGTTCGGGGGTTATTTTGGCCTTTTGAGGTCACTTTCAGGAGATCCACGCCTTTCTTCCGACCAATTTGAGCCCTCGCCCTTTCTGCCGCACACATACCTACTGAGGCCGAAAAATGGCTAAAGGGATCGGAACACGATGAGAGAAACGCAGAGATATCGCGCGTGGCAGCTTGCCACCGCTTCCATATATGGCCTCCTGGCCATCGCTTTTGGTGCGGTGGCGGTGACTGGCGGCATCAGCCTCCACGAACAGGCGGCAGCCGAAGCGAAAACCGCGGCGATCGCCGAAGCCGCTCCCCCAGCTTTCGCCCTCCAGAGCGTTGCCGAACAGTGGGCGGCGGAGCACTGGGGCGCTCCGATCAATGTGAACGCCACCCTCACCATCCCCCCGGTCGTGTGCGCGAAAACGTACGTGGAGGCCACTTGGCCGGAAGAGCACTCCTCGTCCAGAGCCCGGACCAAATTCGACGTCATCTTCACCACCGACGAACGCGGCGCCCTCACTATTCTCTACACCGCCCCCTCCACCTCCGCCCCCACCACTACCCCCCTCTGCACGCCCGATGAACCCACCCCCGCCTGGATCCTCGGCCTGCTGGCCGATACGAAAAACGAAAAGGAAGACAGTAAATGAAGGTTTTGAATGGGGCTCGGTTGGGATTGGGGCAGCGGCTGCGCACCTGCGAAGGTGCGATCGACCTGGCCTCAATCATGGTCGGCGTCATAGTCGCTGGCGTAATCGCTGGGACGATCGCCGCAACTGTGTTCGCAGTGATTCCGTGGTCGCAGGATACAGCAGCCAAGGCAAACCTCGACTCGACGAGAACTGCTGAGTCTGTGGCATTCGTCCAGACCGGCGGGTATCTGACCTCGCAGGAGCTCGTGGATCAGGGGTACCTCGAAGGCACCCCAACACTCTCAGCACGCGGCGCCGGAGCCGGTCGGTTTGGTGCGGCTGTGGCCCCCGCGCCGAGCGAGAGTTCAGACGACGCGGTGAAGACGACTGTGAACGACGAACGCAGCTGCTTCGTTTCGGCCGTCCAATCGGACAGCGGCAAGACTTTCTGGACTGAATCGACAAACCCGACCGTCGCTGTCATCCTTCCGTGGGCGGCTGCCCCTGAAACATCGTGCGTGGATGCGGACACCAACGAAAAGGTGTTCCCTGAGATCGCCAACGTCGGCATAGAACGTGCTCTGTTCACCGCCTTTGATGGCACAGACACGTTCATGTACTCGTACTCCGAGGATGGTGTGACCACGAAAGAAGACCCGGTCGGCGCCAACTTCGACGGCTACTCCACCTCGCAGATGTATAACGGCAACCTCTACTTCACCGCTGACGGTCTCGACGGCATTGGCAAGCAGATCTGGGAGTACAACGGGACGGAGTCAAAGATCGCGAAGCAGTTCTCGCCAACCTACGACCCGAACGATGTGGAGATGGCTGAGATGACTGGCGACGACTCCATGCTCAGGGACAACTCCAAGCTGAGCCTTCTGACCGTCTTCGAGGGCACGCTGCTGTTCCAAGCGTCGGACGTAGAGCACGGTGACGAGCTCTGGTCTTTTGACGGTGACGTGTTTGAACTGGCAGCAGACATCAACCCAGGTTCAGCAGGCTCGAATCTCTCAGAAGCTGTCGAATTTGATCGAGCTCTCTACCTGAGCGCCAGCAACAGCGAGGGCATAAAAAACCTATGGAAGTACGACGGTTCGACAGCCGAAGCGGTTGATACCCCCGGAGCTGACACGCAAGTGGATGGGTTCACCATCTACAACGAGAAGCTGTATTTCCACTCGGGCGGCCTGATTCATGTTTACGACGGAACATCCTCGTCGACTCTCGACCTGACGACCTACCGGACCGATCCTCTGACCGTCGTAGGCGACATGTTGTACATCAGCAATCCTGATTGGACGTACTCCTACTCTGAGTCGGCCGGCCTCAACTTGGTCAGCACCCGCCCTTTCAGCGGAGGGGTGACCATCGACGGATCTTTCTACGGTGCCGCCAACATTGGTGAGTTCGGCAACGAGCTCATCAAGTACGGCCCGTCGTATGCCGAGTCCACCCTCGTCGCTGACATCAACTCCGGTGCCGGAGATTCCAACCCCGACTTCAGCCGGAGCCTGTTCCTCGGCGATCAAGTGCTGTTCCCAGCAAACGACGGGGCCCATGGCTATGAGCTCTGGACCTTCGATGGAACAACAGCAGCCCTGACGTCGGATGTCAACATTGGTTCCGGCAATTCCAGCCCAACACCGATTGGGACCTTCCAGTAGCCCTTGAATCTGCTGGAGCCGCCGGCGGGCGTCCTTTAGGGAGCGCCTCGCTCCGGCGGTCCTAGCAGGATCGCCCCTCCCCAACCCCCGGACCGCTCACCGTCACGCCCCTTCCTCACCAAACCCCCACCCACATTTTTGCTCATGCCGAGCATGAGCAAAGCCCGCGCCAGCGGGTGCACCACGACGCAGCACTCAACCACGATTCAAAGGAAACGCTCATCGCTAAACACAACCCAAAACTCACGCCCGTGACCGTCCCAATCCGTCACGCTTCCGGAATGACGACCGGCCTTCGCTACAAAAACCTGACACCGACGACCGCCTCTGGCGCCCCGTCTGCCGGCCCGAAGCCCGTCGACCCGAGGGACGCGATCATCGAGCAGGCGAAAGCCGAGTCGCTCGATGACCGCACAGATGGTGAGCTGATCACGATCATGCGGACCCTCGCCGGCAGCCGAAACCCTGTGCACCGTCTCACTGAGGCCTTGGCCTCGGACACGCTCCAGAACCGCTACCCCACACTGGACCCGATCATGGAGGCGTGGGTGACCGATGGATCCAAAGGCTCGTACACCGACACCCTGATCGCCGCCCTCACCGAATTACAGACCGTGGTGCCCGAAACTCCGATAACCGCCGCCGAGTTCAAAGAGCTCAAGGACCTCGGCTACCCGAACCGGCGCCGCACCGACAGCCGGGCGAAGGTCGCGGCGCTCACGGAGGCCCGCCGGCTCGAACTCCTGCTCGATGCCCACCATCACCACCTGCCCGAAGGGTGGCCGGACGACCAACAGTCGTTGGACCTTCGTCGTCAAGTCTTCAATCTGCGCGAACCACACGACGAGATCGGCTGGGAATCACAGAGCCACAAGGCTGTGTACCGAGCCGACCGCGCATCGAGCACTCTGTCGACAACCGCCGAGCTGCGGTTGCTGGCGAAGGACGCGATTCCTGCGATCGCAGCCGCCGCCAGAGCGACGCTGGCCCGTCGCAAGACAACCACCTCCTAACCCCCGAACCAGCCCCCGGCACGCACCTCGTGCCGGCGGTCATCGTTTCGGTCGCAGGCCGAGATTCGCCGCGCATGATATGCCCGAAGCCTGCGAAAGCGGGTGGTTTTATCCAAGCAATACCCAACAACACAACGAAGGAAATCAACATGGCACGAATCAAGAACAGCAAGCTTACGGCCGTTCGACGTGTGGTGAAATTGGCCAATGGCGACGCCGGCACAGGCATCAGGTATATGAATTTGGTGCCGGCTGAGAGGAATCTCCCCGGTTCGCCAAGTGCTGGGCCTAGGCAGGCTGGGGCTGGCAGCATTATCCAAGGCAGCCAGGCGGCCCTGACCTACGGTAGGCGCTTGCAGCAAAGCATCGTCGGCCTGCGAGCCAGAGCCGAAGCCTACGGACACGACGAGGCCGGGTTCGACTACTACCGGGTTGACAAGAATGGTCTCGACGTCGACGGGTTCGATGCGGACGGCATCCACACGACAACTGGCACCGCGTTCACTCCTGAACGATACGGCTACGCGCCCGGCTTGGCCGGCAACCTTATGCGCGGCCGTGATGTGCACGGTTTTGATATCAGCGGCTTCGACCTCAGCCATTACGACGCGTCAGGAAACTTCGACCCGAATTTCATCGCCGACATCATGTGCGCAGACAACCCGGCTTCCGAAGGCTACCTGTGGGAGGCTCGCGGCAAAATCCGCGCTGCCGACCTCGACTTCTACGATGAGGCAGGCTACAACCCGGCCACCGGCCGTAATCGTCAGGGCTTTAACCGTCAGGGCTTAGATGCAGCCGGATGCTACGAGGATGGCTACAACTCCGACGGCTACGACGCGGAAGGTTACGACCGCGACAACCAGGAGAACCCTGACGCCCTTTTCAACATCGGGTCCGGTCTCAACCGTCACGGGTTCGACGTCGACGGACGAAACGTCTTCTCCGGCCGACGAACGGCCCGAATTGACAGCAGCTTCGATGTCTCGGGCCCAGACGGATTCGACCGGTCGGGTTTCGTCGCCGAGGGCTTCAATCGCGGCTACGACCGTGGCGGATGGCGCGACCACCACAACCAGTACGGCTATGACACACAAGGTGTCTATCACGAGGCCAACGACCCGAATCACTACGACGCCCGCGACTACTAAGCGCCCTGCGCGAGTGTCGGCCCCGGCAAGCACCCCGTGCCGGCGGTCGTGGTTTGAGGTGGTGGCGGGCAGCGTGCCGCGCATGAGTAGAACGAAGCCTGCGAGAGCGTGGGTGGTCATCCGAAGCAGTACCCAGCAACACAACGAAGGAAAATCGACAATGGCAAAAATCAAATCGTCCAAGCTCAGCCCTGTTAGGGTTCCGGTCAGGTTACCGAATGGCGGGGGTATGAGCACCGCTATCAGGCATAAGAACCTCGTGCCGGCCGAGAGGAACCTCCCCGGTTCACCGAGTGCGGGGCCGAGGCCGGTGGTGGAGCCGGTTACGGCCGAAGTTCCGTACACGATGCCGGACTGGCTCGTCGAAAAACTCCGAGCCAACCCCGAAGCTGTGGCCGACCTACGTGCTGGCTATGCCAGCATGGACCCGGCCGATATTGCCGAGTTAAGGGCAGAAGAAGCAGCTCAGCAGGCTCGATATGACGACGATATGGCCTCCGGCGAGGTATGGGCGGGCTACGACGGAATGCCTGTCGGTGGTTTCGGACCTGATGCACTTCAGATTCGTGACGCAACCCAGGAGGTTCGCGAGTACCTCGATGACTGGGCGCCTGACTACAGCGACGACGAGATGGCGGCTATCGCCAAGAACTACAGCCAGAAAACTGAAGACGCTGCGGAAGCTGACGGCGAGAGGAACGCTGACGGTGACCTCATTCTCCCCCATGAATGGCTGCACGACAGCGACCGGTGGGAAGGTCAGCGGGAGCTCATGCAGGCTGCGGTCAAAGAGTTCAACGACGTCCACTTCGATTTCATGGGATACCGGCTTCCTGGCATATAGTCGTCGCCCACCTAAACCCCCGAACAGATAGCCTCGGCGCATCCCGCGCCGAGGCTTCGTCGTGCCCGACCGCCGGTGTTACACGGTTGGGAAAAGCTGGTGCCGCAGCGCCTCCAGGAATTCGGCCGCCTGCCACCTTGGTTGCGCAAACAAATCGGCGTACGTCTGCGCGACGCTGGTGTGCCGGGAACCCGTGGCCGCGGCCGTCGCGTCTTGCCGGAGCACGAGCACCTCGTCCCCCACCGGCAGGGCGTCGATCGGGTCGGCCGTGTAGACGATCCGCTGGCCGAGGTCGGCGACCGTATTACAGCCAAGGATCGCGACAGCCGCGTCGGTGCCGCCGACAACAACCCGAACCTTCGCCGCCAGATCCTCTGCACCCGCCCAAGTCGTGGACCCGATCCGATCGTCGCCAAGATCGCGGGCAGCGGCGAGAAGGGTGAGAATTTTCTCTGGATTGATGACGCTGAACCCTTGGCCGTGGTTCGGGCGGAGAGCGCCGATCGTGTAAAGGCGGCGGAGCGACTGGTGGGTGGTTGACAGCGGCACGCCGCTGTCTTCTGCGAGTTCTCGAATGCCAGACCAGCGCCGTTTGTCGTCTGTGACGGCGGCGTCGGCCAACGTCCGCCAGACGATCTCCAAGTTCTTCACAGCACCCTCTTCCCCATTTCCGTAAGATTACGGATTCTAGGATAGTGACTGCGGGGCAGCCAAAAGCCCCTGGCACCATCGGCACCAGGGGCTTTGTCATGCTCACGCTCAGCCCAGTACGCAACCGCCTCGCTCGCCGGCCTCCCATGTGAGTACGGGCAGCCCACCCTCAGCAGAGAACGACGCCGTGGCAGTTCCGGCCTCCGAAAGCATTTGTGAGCCGCTGGCCACGCCCTCGCCAGTAACTGTGGCGCCATCTGTGGTGACCGTAACAATGCCGGGCCCGGCGACGTTGAAGCGGACCCAGGCGTAGCTGGTGCACGTCACGCTCGCGTGCCCAGTGACGACGGCCAGATGTCCGTCGATGGCCGGCGTTATCGTCATGCCACTAGCGGCCACAGCTGCGACCAGAGCGGCGTTTGCGGCCTCGGCGGCCAGCTCCTCGGCTGAAGGTCCCTGAGGCTCCACAGGGGCTTCAGCGGTCGCCGCCGGTTTGGCGATGGAGGCCACCGCCCCCACAACCCCCTGCCCGATGCCCGAGCTGAGGAGCGCAGTGATTAGGACCCCTGCGACGAAACCGGCGGCTAGCATGACAGGCGCGCGAACCCGTGTCACCTTCTCACCGCCCGCACCACGATCGCCGCGCACCTTCCGAGGGCCACGGCCGCCCGTCGTCTGATCTGTCATTTCAAGCTCTTCGTTATCCATAATCTCTGTCTCCTAGTTTTCGATGGTCTTGATGACGGCTGCACGACGGCCTCGCGGCACCACCTGAACGGGTTCCACTCGCCGATACTCGACGAGGGCGACGGTCAAAAGAGCTGCTGGGATCGCGAGCAGGATGACGGAGGCTAGGTCGCCGAGGTGGGTGACGGTGAGCAAAGCCCAGACGCCGACGACCGTGGCGAACCCTGCCCAGTGTGAGCGGCGCCAGGCGAGAGCTGCGGGGAGGGCTTTCCGGCTCTCGCGGATGCCTTCACGGAGGCGGTTCCGTTGCTCACGGCCAGCTTCCTTGGCTTGCTCTTTTGTCTTCCCTCGTTCATCGTCGGAGCGAAAGAGGAGGGCGATCAGCAGCACCCGGCACACAAATCCTTGGAATATCGGTCGGATGATGCTGCCCTCAGAACGTGGTTTGATGTCGGCGGCGAACTGAGCGATCGACACGGGCATCAAGGCTTGGAACACACGGACGCTGAACCAGCCGGTGGCTACGATGAGTGCGATTCCCACGAGCGGTCCGCCGGTCATTGGGAGCAGTGCCGCGCCCGCGAAGGGCAGGAATGCCGCGAGCAATCTGGCTTGCCACAGCCAGCGCCAGGGCTGCAGTGTAAGGGCGGTGGCTACGGCGAGAATGGCGGCCGGGATGATGAACTGCATGTGTGATTCCTTTGGTTAGTCGTCGAATGAGAATGGACAAGCGGTGACCACGGGCTCGGCGGCTTCGAAATCGAAATCGACGACGACGGTGCCGAGGTCGACGATCTCCGGCTCCCCGGTCTTCGGTTTCCGAACCCCGAACACTGGCGCAGCGACAGGTGCGGCGATCGTCCACCGTGCGGGGATCGGTGCCCCCAAACGTTCGAGGAGCACAGGGATCTCGCGAGCTGGCGCGTATGCCACGCGGAAGCCGGCAACACCGCCACCGTCGGCCGCGACCACGGCTAGTCCTGGCGACCGCCCGTCGTCAAGATCAGCGAGGGTCTGTGACGCGATTGCCGCGGCGTCACCGGGGATGAGCATGGTCATAGCTTCTCGAGAGATGGGCTTGCCCGGCGGAGCGAGTTGCACGGCGCTGGTCAGGTTGCTCCGCAGCTCGCCGCCGAGAATGGCGGCGTCCGGGCGCTGAATACCGAGAGCCAGGTGGAGGCCGGCGAACCGGGCTTCACGTGCGATGCGCCCGGTGAGCGTGCGGATGATGGATTTCGCAGCGTTCTTCGTCTCGGCTTCTACGACATACGGGCTATCTTTTGGCAGCCCCTTCGGCACGTCTTCACCGAGGACGAGACTCCCGAATTCGTCAATGACGATGAGCACTGGGTAAACGTTTTCACGTTCACGAATCTCCGGCGAAAGGTCACTCCATTTCACCTCGCCGTGCTTTTGGAGAATCGCTTTGCGACGCCCGACTTCCGCATAGATTGCTTCCATTGCCGCCTGCGCTGCTTCGAGGCTTTCGGTTGCCCAAGCAACGGTCCATCGACGGATCTGCAGGAAGTCCAGCCCGCCCTTGGTTGGGTCGATTAGTACGACCTGGTGGCCACGGGCGACAGCAGAGGCCATGATTTGTAGGAGGGCGACCGTCTTGCCGGACCCGGTCGGGCCGGCGACGATCGTGTGGGGGCCGGCTTTGAGGTTGATGCTCACGATCTCGCCATCGGGGCCGACACCCAGCGGCAAGCGTGCCCAGTCCTCGGGATCCAATGACTCAGGCAACATCTCAGCCATCGCCACACTCGGACGGAGAGCAAGTCGGTCACCGTACGTGAGCACAACACGACCGGTCACCGCATCGTCGTCAATCCGCCAGCCGTTTGAGCCACCGGGGATAGCAGCAATCAGGTTCTTCCAGAGCGTGAGTCGTTTCTCCGAGTCGACACCAAGGCTTGGTGCGCGCATGATGCTTACCGTTTCGATACGATGCGCGGTCGGGTGCATGGTGATCGAAAGTTCGATGGCGTGCGGTGCGCAGTTCAAGAGTTCGGCCAGACGGCCACGGACCTGAACGACGCGTGGGGAAAGTTTTGCGATGATAGCTTCGCGCTTCCACTCACTCCACTCGACGACCTGAGAGCCCTGCTCAGCGGCGAGGAAACTGATCCGGTCCACGGTGACGCGGATATCGGGGTTGAGCGCCCAGCTGGCGGCGTGGGGGCGCAGCTCGCTGTCTGGAAGGTCTTCAACGCCGACAACCAGGCCATCAGAAGCAGCCATCGCTTGGCGGCCGAGCATGACTTCGGGCCGGTTCTCCACTCGCACGAGTTCGACGATGTCGTAGCCGGCGGAGGCGACACACCAGCCCGGTGCGATTAATTCGCACCTTAAATCGATTCCCTTCAACCTCGTTCTGGCGGCGACTGGGACGGTGACCGTCAGGCTCTCTTGGTCGCGGCTCCAGGCGAGAGCGCCTGACCCGGCCACAAAGTCGGAGACACTCACGTCCAGAATCTTTGCGACCTGCGCTGTCCAGAGCGCTTCGACCTGCCGAGCATCTGAGCCTTCGCGGCCGTATGCCCGGCCGACCATCCAGCTGACGACGAGCATGATGGCGTATCCAGCCCATGAGACGAGAGCCCATTTGGATGCGAACGGCTGAAGCCACGACAGCTCACCGGCAAACGCCCCGTTCACGAGCCAAGGCAGCGCCGCACCGAAACCCAGCAGAACGACGGCGACCGCAATCGCATAGAAGGACCTTCGCACTTTCGGCGCCCCACCCTCGACCGTCGCCGGCGTAGCTTTCACCATCCCGGCGAACCGAGTCGCCCACTCCCGACGACGCAGAGGCTCGCTGTTGAGCGCGGCAGCCGATCGTCTCGCCGCGAAATATGCCCCCGCCGGCAGCAGCGGTATGAGCCCCAGGTAGGCCCAAGGATTAATCGCGCCAGCTCCAACAACCAAGAACGGCAGCACAGCGACCCAGATAAAAAGGCTCGCCTGCAGATCAAACTTGCTCGGATACCCGGCAGCTCCCGGCCCCATGCCGTCGTATCGGATGACCGGCACCAAAGCCAGGAATCTTTTCACGGAACGCAAAACCATCTGAAGCACGTGGCGCCCGGCCCGGCGAGCGGTTGGTGAGGCGGCCATCAGTTGAGCCCGCCGTCGTGGAAAACCGTCCAGCCTGTTGCAACGAGGGATGCGATGACGTGCTTGACGCCGCACGCGGGAACCTCCGCGTAAACACCGTGAGCGGTGACCGCATCTGCGATCGGACCGCGACGGCCGATGTCGGCCGCTGTCAGGTCAGCGTCCAAGATATCGACGGGGCCACGCGGTATCGCGTGGATCTCCAAGAGTTCCTGGTGCCCGCCAAAATCGTTGACGCAAACCGAGATGACGCCGCGGTATTCGGTGCTGATCATGATCCCAAACTTTCTTTCTCTCTGTGTATGTGTGCGGCGCGCGCGGCGACCCCCGAAACCCGGCTACATCCAGCCCCAGCTCGTGGCGAGCGAGAGGCAGATAGTGAGGGTGATGGCGGCGATCACGATGGTTTTCACCGAATCTTTGGCGAACCGTTGCACGCTCAAGCCCCGCGAACGTCAAGATCGACGTCGGAGATCGACAGTCCGTGGACCAACGCCCACCGAACCGCCAGGCTCGAGAGCAAGGTTTCGAGGAACCATGCGTCGACCACCTCGCAGTCCTCAACGTGAACCGCGAGGATGCCCGGGCGAATCTCGGTGATCTCGGCACCGCCGAAGGCACCCGAGAGGCTCATGGAACGCAGAGTCCAACGGAGGACGTAAGGCAACGTTTGCTTCGTGCGGCTGGTCTCAACAGAGAAGGTGTCGTCACCAATCAGGCGAGCGGTGAGCTTATGTGAGTTTTTCGTGTGGGAGTTCATACCCTTTATGTGCGCGGCGCCGAGGCCGACAGCGGAAACCCACTTTTAGACGCGCGGTCGGTCGGCCTGGAGAACGGCCAGAGATCCTCGAAGTCGGTTCACGGTTAGGGCCAGCGGACCGAGGAGCGACTGGGCGAGTGTGGCGGCCCATCCTGCGTCAGCGAGCCACGCAGGGAAAAACAAGACGTCGCCAACGGCGAGAGGCCAGGTGACCGTAGCGACCCCGACCACCACGACACACCACACCGTCAACCGCTGACGTAGGGCGACGATCGCCGCGGCCAGGATCACCGTGAACGTCAGCAAAATCCAGTTGCTGGGTGGCAGAATTAGCAGGGCTACCGCGGCACCAAGGAGCCCGGCGACCGCCACCCACCAAGCACGCCGCAACCCCGTATACCGGGCCGCCGACCAGACCGCGTCTCTGGCCGGGGTAGTGGCCGTCTGGGGCACCGAGACGCTGACTGGCTCCGAGTACGGCGAAGGCACGAACTTGGGCTCAACCACAACCGGCTCCCGCAAGTCCGCCAGCTCCCGGTCGTAAGCCGCCCGCCGCTCCACTGACCTGAGTACATCGTTGGCCGCGTTCAGCCGCTGCGTCATCTCCGTCCCGCGGGCGCCGACCGCGTCCGGGTGATACGCCCGAATTAGCCGGCGATATGCGCTCTTGATCTCCTCGGCGGCCGCATCAGGCGCGACGCTCAGAGTCTCGTAGTAGGTCGTCTTCATACCCCGTATGTGCGCGGCGCCCGCCCCAACAGCGAAAACCCAAGGGCGCTCCGAAACTCGGCCCGATCCACGGCCAGGCGGTGGTGGTGGAGTTTGAAGGTTATGTTCAGCGACGCCAGATGACGGTCCACACAACCCGGTGGCCTTCTCGTCGACGGCGGAGCCGGAGGCAGGCCGGGGGTTACCCGGCGGGGCGTGACGGAGTGCTGGTCGGCGGTGACGTCGGAGCGGCCCAATAGGATCGAAGTGAAGCACGGGGTAGGGGATGGGGAGAATCTGGTGGCACCAAAACCGAGAGTTCATGAGATCGCGAGTGCCTTCGGCCTTGAGTGGAAAGTCGTTCTCCGAATGCTCAAAGAAGACGGCCAGTTTCTGAAAGGCCCGACCAGCTCGATCGAGCCGCCGGTGGCGCGGCGAGTGCGCGCCCGGCTAATCGCTGAAGGCCATGTCGAACAGGTGCCGCGGCCTATCATGCCCGCACACAGCCCGACTCCGGCACCAATACGGTCGACCCCGTACCCCGTCCCAGCACCGCCCGGAAAACGATGGGATGCCACTGAGCCATTCATCGCGTTCAAGCAACCGCCACCACCGCCAGCTACACCCGCTGAGATCGCCGAAGCTGAACGCTTAGTTCGTGCCGCACGTGCAGAGCAGCGTGCTTTGCTCGCCTCCCAACAAGCTGCTCGAGACGCTGGCAGGGAAGAGCAGAAGGCGCTCCGTGCCGCCCGCGTTATCCTCGACGCGAACAGGAAGGCACGACTTGCTGGGGCGAAAAAAGAAGCCCTTCAAGTGGCGGCTGGCGCATTCGCCAGACGCAGACAAGAAGAAGTCGACGCAATCGCCAAACGTAGGCAAGAAGATATCGAGAAGCATGCCGCCTCAATCGAACTCGGCAAGCCCCGCGCGGCGGAGGTGGCCGCTCGGATAGAGGAAATTGCGCGAAAGGGAAGAGCGAGAGCGGACCGCGAGTCGGCGGAACGAGATGAACGCGGGCATCGGCGGAGAGTGAACAGCGCACCGCCGGTGCCCGCGATTAGCGACGAACAAGCGCGGAGGAACGCCCGGCGGGCCATTGTCGCCCGCAGCGACACCCGGTGGACTTTTCACGGAATCAGCAAACAGGAACGCGAGAAGTGGATACACGCGGGGCTCAGAGATGATCAAGCCCACATCCCCGCGATGTGCCGGGCATTTGGTTCACGTGGCTGGACGGTCACACCCGATCACCTAAAAGTTGTCCTCCTCAACGGCCGAACCGTGCGCCAAGAGTTCGAGGCGGGGTCAAATATTGTGCAGGTGATGGATCAGCTCTCCCCCATCCGCAAACGGGACTTCACCGGTTACTACGACACCAGCCTGACTGGTGTGATCGCCGTGCTCCGGGATTTCATACCTGAGAAGTTCACAAGCAACGCAGCGTTTCCCCTAAATTTGGAAGCCACCGGGGTACCAGAAATTGCCGACTATCTCCTTCTACTCACCCGACCCTCGCAAGATGAGCGAACGATTGATACGTTCAACCGAGAGCGCCGAGCAAGCGAGCACAACAGCCGCCCTGGACAGCGGAACCCCGATCGCCCCGGGCCTGCAGTCAAGCTCTACTCTGAAGCGCACGGGGTATTCAGAGACCCAGTCTTGACGCGTGAGCTCCTAACCAATCTGCCCAGACACGTGCTCAACCGCCGGCTTCCGTTTACAAACATCATCAACGACGCGCTTCGGGATCGGCAGTTCTACTATCTCTCGCCCGCTGCCACCCTCACTGTCGAGGACGACATTGACCATCGAATCCCGATACCTGAGGATTACGAGCTGCCGTCGACGACCGGGTTTGCCCTCCTGAGCAAGACCGATGGCCGACCTGGAGGCCGGATTCTCCTCTGGAGTCACGGAGCTCGTGAGCTGACCGCGGCACTGCTCTCGATAGCAGACATCCGCGCTGGGCTCCTAGAACATCCGCCTGTGGCCGCAGCCGAAGTCGGCTCCGTCCAAGGCGAGAGCGGCGATCAGGCACTCGCCCTTGTTGCGGCGATAGCTCGGGCAATGCGACGGCCGCCATCGTCAGACACCACCGACCGTCCGATTCCCGCCCAACGACCGCACAAAGCCGCTCCCCCCGGCCGCCCGCTGCGAAGCCCAGCCAACGACGAGGACGGCCCCTCCGATCACGTCTCCTTGATCTACGCGCCTGGCGAAACGCACGAACGCGAGCCCTCAAAAAGGAGCGGCCGGAAAGCGGAGAAACGCTGGATCGTCCGCCGGCATCTACGCCTGCAGTTTTACCCGTCGTCCGGTGAGCGCCATCCCGTATGGATTGAAGCGCATCAGTCAGGTGCAGCTGACGGGCGCCTCTGGCTGGGCGATAGAGTCAAAGTTCCGCGAAAGGGACTGACTTCCTGACGCGACCTACCGAGCTCGCCGCCCGCTGTCCGGTAGCCGGGATGAGCAACGTGACGACGGCCGGCGTTATAACGGGGCAGCGGGTGACCGGCAGACCACGGCCCCCTTCTCCCTGTTCGATGGCCGGGGTGATGAACGTGGCGGTGACCGTTGCGGCAAGGCCGCAGGCAGGCCGCTTTTATTTCGGCCAAATGGTCCGTGAAGAGGTACGGGTCGGCAGGCTTTTCGACCCGGCGTATGAGGAAGCCAAGTCATAGCTCCATTTCGTGACGGTCCAGACGGCTTCATGTCGATCGGGGCGGTCGGCTGCAACGACCACGGCTTTGCCCGCGGCCAGACGCAGGACACGTACTTCCTGATGGGCTGTAGGGGTAGTGGGCCAACGGAGGAGATTCCCGATGTGCGTTCTCGGGCCCGGCACCGCGGCCACGAAGTCCTGGCGGATGCTCGGCGGCAGGTAGCTCTCGGCGTCGAGGGCATCCGCAGCTGAGCGGCCCGGTGCGACAGCGGCCAAACCACCGACAGTCGGGCCAACTGCACCCGCGGCTACCGTCGCGGTCTGGTGCACGGCCACGGTCCCCGCAGCAATCTTGTGCGTCACAGCCTCGGCAACCGTCCACTCCCCGACCGGCGCCAGCCTGCCATCGGCCCGAGCGCGCAGCTGGCGGGTGACCGTGACAACGACAACATGATCCGCGTAGGCGCGAAAACCGAGCCTCGTCTGGATCAGCCGGCCTGATTCTCGGGTCGCACCACGGAGCGTCACAACAGCCTCCGCCAGAACGCCGGGTGCCGGTGCCGCGCTCCGTGCGGCGGCCGGAAGATCGGTGAAGGTGGCAGCAGGCTTGTTCCACTTGATTCGCTGCGTGCTGCGGCTGGATCCGGCGGCGGTGGTGACGCCTGTTGAGCGAACGGGGACAGCCACGGTCATTGGCGGGGTCCGAAGTCATCGGAGGGGGGTGTGCACGACCGCTGCCCGGCAGGAGGCACGAGCAGCGGTCGCGGCGAGGGATCAGCCACACAGTAACTACGTGTGCGGCGGATTTCGCGGATCATGCTGCGACCCGAAAAACGAAGCCAGCGACCTTCTCGGCCTTTGCTGAATCATGCCCGCGAGCCGCAACGTGCTCTGCCAGCATCTCCCTGGCGAACGGAAGGAGCTCACGGTCGCCAAGGTGATCGACCGCTCCGTTGAAGTGCGCGGCCGCAGCCGATGCCCAGGCTGGAAGTGCACCGACATCGTATGGGATCGGCCCGAGAACTCCCTCGTTGTGCTCTGCTTTGCGAAGCACGGCGCCGACAGCGCGGCGCGCAACAACCCGTGCAGCGCGCATCTCCTTGAACTCGGCAAGCAGCCGAGCGGTCTCCTTCGTTTCGATCGCCCAGATTCGCGCTTTCTCCGCCCGGTAAACGATGGCGCCGGTGGCCAGGGCTTTGGTGTCGAGCGCAGCTACGAGATCGGCGTCAGTGTCGAAAGCCTCCGGCAGCTCGGCGAAGAGAAGCTTCTTCGTCTTGCGGACCGCGCCCTTGGTTAGGCCGAGGCCCTGCTCTTCCGGGAGGCCGGCACGTTCATGGACCAGGGCGACCCAGGCGCGGGGACCGAGGATGCGGACGACCTTCTCGGATCCCTCTGCGGCCAACCCCTGTGAGTACGACCACGCCGGGTGGGCGACCGAGGCCAGGACCTGGGCCAGAGGGTGCTGGCTGTAGTTGCCGCTGGCCAGTGCGTCGATGGTCGCGGCGTGCTCCCACGCGCGGTCGCGCAGCTCCGCACCTGTCGGCCCGCTGAGTGCCGGCAACTTCCATTGGAGTGCGCCGTGACGGGCGCCAACACGGCGCGTCCAATGCAAGTCCTTCTCCAGTGTCTTCAATACGTGAGTGGCGGAGGGCCGAGCGAGATTCATTCGAAGCGCGAGCCAGCCGCCGGAAACGAGAACGCTGACGAAGCCTTGCTCGAGCTGGCGCATTGTCATGGTCGCGAGTGCGACGCGGACGTTGACCTCGCGCTGCCATGAGAGCCGCCCGGCGGGCAGCGGCTGTGTTACCCGGGCGACCATTCGCCGCGCGACTTCGAAACGGCGTGCCTGCGCCCCCTTCTCCGAATTTTGGGAATCGAGGTACTCGCGGCAGGCGGCGACCAGACGGAACCAACGAGGGTTTGTGGAGCAAGCAGTGACGATCAAGGGTTCAGCATTTGCAATGAGCCAACGACGGCATAGGGCCGGTGAAAGGTCATGGGTGAGAGCTGCGGTCAGGCATCGAAGAATCGTTGGCTCGACATCTGGTGAACCGTTCTTAGAAAAGAGTTGGGGACGCAGAAGCGCAGTCAGGTTGATTGGTTCGGTCTGGGATAGGTCCGGGGTTTCGGTGAAGAATACGGCCATGCTAAATCTCCTCATACATAGGGATCTATTCGCGGGGCGGGCGGCGGAGCCGACGCGCACCCGCGAAGTGGATATCTCTTATGTGCGCGGCGAGGAGAGGAGCAGTGGAAACCGGCGCTTCGCGCCTCTTATCTCCCCGTTTCCCGGCCAGGTGTTCGAACCGCCGCTCTTATGAATCTGGGTGTGGTGCTCTGCGGTGACCTGGGTGTTGTTGCTGGTGAAGTGCGGGGCCGCTTGAGGGTGGCGGCCAGCGGGTGCTGCGGTGGTGGGCTGCCGGTTTCAGTCCTGCGGGCTGGCGCCGCGCACACAGGTGGTGTCGGATCACTTATCTGCGGAGGCGGAAATCTCATGGCATCTTTTAACACAGGCTTCAGCAGCTCAGGATCTCGGAGCGTGGCGCGCCAATTTTCACCACGTTCTATTGGCTTTATTGCTCTTACTACTTTCGTGACTGTCCTGGCGATGACCGCCAGCTTCATGCTCTCGTTTTCCGCTCAAGTCGCCATTGCCGAGCTCATGCACCTCAGCGGATGGATGGTCTGGTTGCTGCCGGCTGGCGTCGACAGCTTCATCCTGACCAGCGCACTCGCCCTCGTTGTCATCCGCGATCGCGAGGGCACCCAGGCACCCGGTGCACGAGTGCCATGGTTCCGCAGCGCGCAAGGTCGGCAGTGGGCGCTCATGTGGGGGTGGACGCTGGCGAGTATTGGACTCAACGTCTGGCATGGCTTCGAGGTCTCCAAGGATGCTGGGCTTCCGGTGCAGATCGGCCTGGCTGTCGTCAGCACCCTGTTCCCGCTGGGCGTGCTGACGGCTACCGATGGTCTCCTCCGCATCCTCGTCGCTGAGACGACAGATTCCGCTGAGCTAGCGGCCGCCAAAACACGGCTCGCGAACTCCGGTCCTGCGGTCGCCGCACAACCGGCTGCGGCGCGTGGCCGGTCGACTACTGATCGTGACCTTGATCTGCAGATCCAGGCGGAGTACGCGTTGGCTGATGGCCCCCTGCCGACCATCAAGAGCTTGGCTACAAAATTCAGTGTGAGCGCCGCTCGCGTCAAGGCTGGCAGAGATGCAGCCACGGCATAGTGATGGCCGCGGGATAGGGAGTGACCCTCGGACTGGCGTTTTCTGACGATGCAAAATGACCCCCCGAACTGGGGTCAAAAAAGTGCGCAGCCCAGCCCATCTATGTAGTGAAGCAGCCAACCAGGCGGCTCAGCTACCGAAGGATCACACCATGCTCTACCTCGCCTCACTCGATGACATCACGGAAACCGGCCAACCACGGTATCGGGAACCCGGCACAGCGCCCTCTCCCGAGGACATCATGGTGGACCGGGAAGTGTCCGATATTCGAGCGCGAGGCATAAACGAGATTGTCAGCACTCTGACGGCCGAGGAGCAGGTCGTCATACGGGGGCTCTTCGGTTTCGAGGACCGGGACATTCGCACCCTGCGGAGCCTCGCCTCTGAGCTCGGGATCAGCGAATACCGGGTGGGTGCCATCCGCGATGAGGCGAAGAACCGGCTCTCAATCCGGGCCACGCTTCACGCGGACAGCGAACTTCTCGGGCCAGCCCGATGATCCGCGTAAACGGTGCCGTCAGCCGGATGATGGCGCTCCCCATAGGCGAGCGGAGCGGTGCTCGCGACGCGATTATTTTGAGCCTGTTGCCGGTCATTAAGCGCCGGGCCAAGAAATGGTGTCGAGCAAACGCAGATGGTGGGTACACCCATCTTGACGATGTTCAGGGGGAAGCGGCGGTTATCGTCACCCGGCTGCTCGGCGACGTCGCCACGGGGCGCTTGGCGCCTAAGAATCCCGATTGGGATAAATATCTTGGAGCCGTCTTGAACAAGATGATCAGCAAGTGGTTCAAATCGGCCGCAGTCACACCGCTGTCCGGGGTCGTGGCAATTGAGCGCCGCCTTGCACGCATACCTCAGGTCATCGATCGGTTGCACGGCGAGCTGGGGCGAGAACCCAGTGCAGAAGAGGTCCACGCATCCCAGCATGCGGAGATGTGGAGCCGGCAAAAAGACCCGAAGCGCCACGGAAGCCTGGTCAGTCTCGCTGAGGTCCGAAACGTATTGGGGAGGGCCGCGTGAAGCGGGCAGGACGCGGTTAGCGCGAAACACGGGTACCCCGGCCGGCATGTCACCCGGAAAGCCCGACCGTCACGAAAGCTTTTCGTGACGGTCCCCGGTCCGTTACTCCTGCCGGCCGCATTACAACCCCCACCGTTCTGCTCCTGCCAGCCGCGTGGATCCAGCCACTCACACTGATCCAGCCACCCCGCCCTACTCCCCGCGCAGCTCCGCATACCGGGCTCGAAACTCGTCCGTAGCCGCCCGCTGAGCCTCGGCGTCATGCGGGTCGACGGCTTCGACGGCGGCGAGCACCGCACGCATCTGGATCATGGCTGGGTCTTCGACTCCGCCGATCGTGAGCTGGCGGCGGTAGACGCCCATCAACCGGGTCGCTGCTTCACGCATCGCGTCGTAGACGACGACCGGGTTAGCCGACCGCCGGCTCATCACTCCTCGCGCAGCGTGAGGAGGACCATGTATTCTTCGCACACGTCAATCGCAAGCGCGAACACGACGCCAGCCAATAGCTCGGCGGCCTGCTCGCGTGTCGCCGTCGCCTGGGTGAGGCCGTACCGAGGATCGCCGTCCGTCCACCGCTCACCTTCGGCCACACGTTCGTCAAGGGCTTTGGTTACGGTCACCGCGCGGCTGGTCGTGTAACGGCCCGGAGTGCTGGGAGGGGGTGGGTTGGTCATGGACAGGTCATGCGCGGCGCTCCGGCGGTGGGATGCCGCGCATGAGGTGAGCATGAGCGATTCAGATAGCCCCTGTTACCGTACGACGGATATCGCAATCCACAGGCTGCGAGGTGCTGCCAACAGACTGGTGGCTTTCTATGCGCGCAGCGCTTACGAGGAACTGATCACATATGAGGTGGCCGTCAACCAGATCGCCGATGTTTGGCGGGATTCTCGGGACACGTACTTGGAGACGGCTGACGAGATTAATGCGCTGCTCGCGCTTTTTGAGCAGCGATACCGCGAGTTGGTGGCGGACGAAGAATGAGAAGGTAGGTGGCGGAGTGCCGCAACCCAGTCCGGTTAGCTACTGCTTGACCCACGCCGGGCACCTACTGCTTTCAAAGCCCTCGCCAGCGTTGATTCGCACCGTCACCGCGCCTGGTGCGTTGCTGATGAAATCGTTGTCGATCAGTTCGCCGCTGCTTGTACTCCTGGCCCAGTAGCAATCCGACGCACTTTCAATCCGGTAGGTGCCCGCAGCGATCACTCTGGGTGAGACCCCAAAAGGTGTCGCCTCAGCGCCAACAGAGTATTTCCCGTCGTCAACCTGGAAGATGGCGGCATCAACAGCAGCCTGATACTGCGGGCAGAGGATTGCGATCGCCTGCAGATCCTCGCTCGACGAATTCCAATTCGTTGTAAACCGATAGACGGCACCCATGACATCAGCTGAGTAGCTGGCGTCAAGCTGCGTGCAGTAGCTGCGTGCCGTTGTTACGGCGTACCCGGAGTCCGTGAGGGGCCTGCCGACAGCCGCCCGTGCCGCGGCGTATGCCCGGTCCTGTGAGTCCTCTATAGTTCCGATCTTTACGAGTGCTGTGTTTACTGCGGTTGCTGCTGCGTTCATCGCGGGGGCATCAGAGCCTTTGGCCGATTCAAGGAGTGCCAAGCGTGCCGACTCAATTTCGGCGAGTACAGCGGGGTCGCCCCATGCGGCGGCTGCCGCTGATTGCGCAACTGCGTCTTCCGAAACGGTGACCGATCGCGCTTTCGCATCGGCCAAATCTTTGGCGGCGACGACCTTCCTCGCGGCCGCTGCCTTCGCTTCGGCTGCGGCTTTCGCGGCCGCCTCCGCAAGGTCCGCCTTCTTTTCCGCAGCAGCTGCGGCAATGGCGCGGTTCTGCTCGTTGATGGTGCTGACGGTCACGGTCGTTCCGATGATCGCCACGACCAGGACGACAGTCAGCCCGCTGGCGAGAAAACGACGGCGTTTCGTACCAAGCACTCGCAGCTCAAACGCTGCCACATGACGGTGGCCTGCAATCAGCACACGCCTGACTGCCTTGTACGCTCGGGCCAGATCCCGGGCTACGTATTCCAGGCCGCTTTCAGGTTCGCTCATGTTCGGAGCCTATCGGGGCGTTTGGGCGTACAGCACCGGCGTGGCACCCCCAAAGTGGGCGCGGGTCGATGACGCAGCTACCGCGCGGCGGCGCGGATCGTCACGAATGCGCCGAGCGCCACCAGCCCAACAATTGCGAGCACGATCCCGAAAAACATCAGCCCCGTGTACTCGGAACCGGCCGCGGAATCGAAGAATCTAAAACCGCCAAGCGTGACCATCAACTCATTGTCGAGTCTTGAATCCCTGTTAGCGGAGGCCGCCGAAGCGGCAACAATTCCGCCGATCACCAAGGTGCCGGCACCTCCGAGAATCAGGATGCGCTCGTAAACGTTTGCTTTGGCGAGGAGGCCTGGGACCGGGAGTTGAGGTGTGCTCTCCTCCGGTGATGACCAGTCCAACTTGCGGGATCGGCGCGTTGTGACAACAAAGCCGGCTGTGGCCAGCGCGCAGATGATCACCATGATTGGGTCGCCGGCGCTTTGAGTCAGAAGCAGGAGAATGAGCGACAGCGTGAGCACCGCAAACAGCAGCACGAGGAATGCCAGTATTTTCGAGCGGCCGGACCATGCGATTTTTGCCTGAATCATATTCGAAGCGTATCGGCGAGGACAGGGAACACATCGCTGTTGTATACCCCCAGATGGGGAAAGGACTGCGGCGCTGCCGTCCGAATGCAGTGGCCTGCCGCGCATGCGACGGTCATGACGTCCACCGATCCTCTCTACTTCTGCTGCGGCCTCCTCACTGACAACGAGCTCTGGTTGAGCGAGAGCACGGAGATGTTGATGGAAGCTCTGATCCCCGGGTATTCGGCCACGGCGTCAGCCATGGAAAAAGGCGGGCTGCGGTACGACTTCTTAGTGGAAGCCTCGACGGCAGCGCAAGAGGGCTTGGTACTCGCGGCTACAGAGGCAGGGACCTGGGACCCGGCCACAGCGCCCACATGGGAGCGTGATCGTCTCCTTGCCTCCAAGCGCGGGCGTGCACCGAGCGGCGGTTCATGGGAATGTGCGGTGCCCCTAATCCTCCTCCAGGCACCTGGCAGTGCACGAAACAGAAGCACCCGGATCACAACCGGAGGCAATACCCTCCTCTTGGATGGCGGCTCGAATCCGGCACAGACAATCATCAGCCTGAAACGCCTGGGGATGATCGATGCCGGACGAGTGCAAGGCAACGGCCGCGTCAAGGACGCGTACCTGTAGGCGTCACGCCCGGCCACCATCTTCGGAGACGGAGGTGGCCGGGCACCGAAAACTGCCGGCGTGAACTACACCAGCCCAGCACCTGCCCGGCGCTCATGCCGGCACTCGACAGCTGCCGCCCACTCTTCATTCATTTCCGGCCTGAGAATCTGGCCGGGCTCTTCTGCCAGGTCATCGGCCAGCTCCACGTCTCGAACTTCGAGAACGACACTGTTGCGGCCAAACGTTGGGCAACTCCCGGGCCCTGAGGTGCCGCGGAAGCTTCCGCTGTGAACGGTGACGCCGGCGCCGAGCACCGGTGGACGGTCACGCGCCATCTGCTCGAGAATGATGTGGCCGCCGTCAATGACGATGAGGCACGCGTCAGCGCGGCCGCTGACGTCGATGAGCAGGGTGGTCGGATTTACAGCAGTCATGGTGCGTCCTTTGATGCATAGAGAAGCGGAGGTCGGTTGACCCCCATGTGATCTCTATGCGCACTCACCAAAATCGGCTGGAAGGACGGGTCGGGTTACGAGTCGACGATGAACTTCGGGCCGGGATTCGGGCCGGGGCCCGCGTGTGTGCAACTGCGCTCCAGCCGATTCCGCGCTGTGCGCATAGAGACCGTATGGACACGATCACCGCAGACATCGCTGCTGAGCCCGCAACTTCCCACACCGCTACCGCGGCACCCGTCGCCAACATCATGCAACCTGCGGCAGCAGCCGCGTGGGTGGCACGCAACCTTGCGACAGCGCCGCCGTTCACCGAAGAACGGCGGGCTCGGCTCGCCACCCTTCTCCGGCCGGCGCCGCTCACGCTACATGTTGCCGTGTGACCGACTGCGCGCGATAGCGCGCAGTCCCGTACCTGTTTCCTATTGAACGGCTGTTGGGCACACAAACGCAGCACTTCGCAGTTCGCCAGGCCGGCCTTGCATGCCCGTGCGATGGAGGACGCCTAAAGACCGATGTTCAGGACTCTGTTCGCTTCGACGTAATAGGAATTGAGCGCGTCCGGATAGCCGGTGTCGACGCGCGCTGCTTCCGTCAGCCGCACCGCAGCATCCTTCATGGATCTGGGGCCCAGAATGTACAGCGCCTGGACCGCGGCGTGGATCACGGCGGCATCAGGTAGCGGCTGCTCAGCCTCCATGGCGTCTCGTAGATGAGCTACGGCCGCAGCAAACGCGGTGTACGCCGTGTACCGCTGCTCGCGCACCCATTTCGAGTGTTCCCGCCGCCCCTGAATGAAGGCGCCCAACAGGCCGGCCAGTGCCACGACGAGAGCGCCGATGAGGGCCGACAACAGTGAAGTGGGAATTCCGGTCGTTGCGACTGCACTTTGTGCTGCGTAAAACATGCGGTGAGCGTACCCCCTCTCCACAGCGGCATCGGGATCATTCCTTCGGAGTAGCGCCTTTCCGATCTAAACCTCAACGGACGCCTAGTACGGGCTGCAACTCCGGCGGAGGTTCGAACTGAGGACAGGCTCACGGCCGCTTGTTGACGCGTGGACTGACCTGAGTTACAAGTCCTCTCAGGCGGACTCCAGTACGGTGGAGAGATGGAATGGAAGGCCGCCCAATGGACAGCGCAAGAGGCCGTCGACGCCATGCTGTCCATGCCATACGAGCCGAGCCGCAACTTCAAGACGATCTGGCCAAGCATGTGGTGCGAGTTCGCTTCCATAGCAATTGCAGAGGCGCTCCGAGTGCGAGCACTCGGCGACTGGACCTTTGTTCAAGCTGGACGTCCCGGCGAGACGTCGGGTCATGCCTGGCTGGAATATCCTTCAGATAGCGGCAAGGTCGAATACTCGATTGACGCGACCCTTCATCAGTTCGCTCGGTACGACGAGCCCTACTTCGGACCGGGACGCACGCCGGCTGCGGCCGAGTTCACCACGACCAATTTCAAGGGCGCTTGGCGGGATTGGCCGGCTCTGTCGTTCCAGCCCCTCTGTTATGCCTTCGCAGACGCAACACTGCGCCAAATGGGCGAGTTCAATTAGCAAAACTCGACACTGAGATCGGCGCTACCCCGAGGCGTTCGCAACCTGAGTACTCGTGTGTCTGGGGCCACAGTTATTGACCTTCAAGGCCACTGATCGATGTGGCCGCCAGCGCGCTCGGGGCCACGAAATATTTCTGTTGGGGGGCCGTCTACTTGGCTCCTCCCGTCATGAGCACCATGAGCGTGCAGTCAAACATGTCGAGCGGCGATACCACCAGGCATCAACCGCGTCTTGCGCGCAGAGTTATCGCCGGGCCCTAGACTTTCCGGGTGATCAAGGACCTCCATTAGACCCAGGGCTTGACAATCCTCAGCGGACCGAAATCGCGTCCCAGTCCGCCTCCCGGAACCACGTGACGAGGTCGGCCGCATTTAGCGGATTGCTAGAAGCAATCTGCGCGAGAAATCGAGACGGCTGTCGCGCCCGTGCGTACCCAGCATTTGTTGGAACGGAAGTCGCTCGGCTCAAGATCACTCCGTGCCGGGCGCGGGATACCATGACGGACAGGACCCGCGCCTCCTCCGTGATTTGGTCCGGCGTAGCCGCCATTGAAAACGGAATGAAGTCTTCCTCGACACCGACCACTACAACCCAGTCGAACTGTTGCCCTTTCCCGACGTGGCCGCTCAGCAGGTGAACTCCCGCGCTCGTAATAAGGGTGGATTCGTCGCCGATCTTGATGCGGCCACGGATGTCCTGCGGACTGACCGAAGCGTTTAGCAGGTCGTCCACCCATCCGAGCGCGTCGACGGTACCCTTCAGGATATCGACGTCCGCGATCGTTTCGATGCCAGCTGCTTTGCGGAGGAACGCCATTTTGTCCGAGGCACCCGAATACCCTGCGAGATCGAATCTGGCGAGCATGGCCTTGATCAGCTTGGCCGTGTCCGTATCAAGAACCCCGTCGTCCCATCTGAAATGTGGGAGGTCAGTTTGAGCGATTGCCTCGTCGACAAATCGGCGACGCGGTCCTGTGCGAGCGATCACCCCGATCCGTTGACCGGGGGCGCGGCGGAGAAGAGCGCGCGCGATCTGCACGATCCAAGCAGCCTCCGCATCGGCACTCCTGTGGGATACCGACCCGGCCAGGCCGCCGGATGGCCACGTTGTAGGGTCGGCGCACGTGAGCGCCTGGCCCGCCGTGAGCGACGCCAGGGAGTTCACCATGTTGATCACGGCCGGGGATGATCGGTGCGACTCGGAGAACTCAATAACAGTGGCGCATTCATCGCGGACTGCGCTATCGATTTCCGAGGGGGCAGCACCTGCGAAGCCATAGATGCCCTGCGCCAGGTCGCCGGCATAGGTCGTCCGGCCGTAACCGATGTAGTTCACAATACGAAGTTGCTGGGGAGTAAGGTCCTGATATTCGTCGACGACGACAGCGCCAAAATGCGCGACGTATAGCGCGGCTACGTGTTCGTTGCTGAGTATGAGTTCGGCCAGTCGTGGAAGGTCGTCGTAAGTCAGCCGGCCTTCCACTTTCCTCAACTGCTCGATGTCTAGGGCCATGCCGGTTCCCAAACGTTCGAGTTCTACCTCGACTTGGTCATCGGTGAGCGCTTGCTGCTTTGTCTTCTGAAGCGCGGCCTTCACTTGGCCTTGATCGTCCCAAGAAGCGCGGCGAGTACGGAGTTGTTCGGAAACCCAATCGCTCTCGGGGAGCGTCAGCTCAGGGTCAAGACCGATCACGTTTGCATGCGCCCTGATTAATCGCGCCGCGAGCCCGTGGAAGTTCGCGACACTCACTCGATCTCTCATAATGGACGGAGGCAAATACGCCTTGAGCCGCTCCTTTAGGTTGTCCCGTGCACGGTTGGAAAACGTGGTGACGAGGATTTTCTGTGGCGCGGAGATTTCCCCTCGGGTCAGTAGGCCCTGAATGCGGAGGGCGAGCGCTTCAGTTTTCCCGCATCCAGCGGGCGCGACGATGAGGAGATCTAGAGCCGGATAGTCTCGGATTTCTCGCTGTTTTGGTGTTGGGGAGAACACCTAAACGCTCGCCGCCTCTTGCAGAATGTTTTCGATACTGGTGATCGCCACGGCAGTCGACTCGGTCAGCATACCCGCAATGACAATGGCCGCCTCGACTTTGTATCGGCGGCAGAAGCCAGCGACATCTTGATCCGTGTAGGCGCCGTCGGCGCCGCTTGCGGCGCAGGCTTTGAGCTGGTTCGGGGTGAACATTGTTGACGCATGCAACGCAGACCACACTGCCGATGCACCGATTGCCCGAACGTACTCGTCTTCCAAATCGATCCGCGAGACCCAGACGGAGTGACTGGGTAGATCTGCTTCAGCCACGCCGAGGCGTTTGGCCGTGCTGGCTTCGGCATCCTCGTCAACGAGCTGAGAGAGGGGGACGCGGAATCCCGTCGTTCCGAAAAGCTTTTCGACGGACGGCATGGCAGTTTTACTCCCCGCCTCGACGATCGAGACGCCGAGGCGGTCGAGATTGCGATCGGTGAGATCGGCAGCGCGCTCAACGACGATCCGATCCGACGGCCCTTCGACGGCGAGCACCCGACGGGATGTAAGCGGCTCGAGGCGATCGCGCACCCACCAGCGCACGACCAACTTCTCGTCTGCGGACAAAAATCCTGCCGCGGGCTGAACGACCTCGCCGCCTGCGCGCACAACGACTATAGAATCGGCTTCGAACGCGCTGACAATATCCGATGAATGAGTCGCGATGATCTTTTGATTTGGATTGCTCTTAAGCAGTCGCGCGAGGCTGCGCTGACTCGTCGGGTGTAGATGCACCTCGGGCTCGTCGATACCCACCACATTGGCTCCGACGCTCATGAGGTCGTAGAGCGCAATCGCGTATAGCGCTCGGGTTCCGTCGGATTGCGCGGAGAGGTCATGCGCAACACCATTCTTGCTTACCTGAAGACGCACATCACTGAGCGGATCATCGTCAGCGGCGGCTCCGGGAACGAACGAAAGGTCGTCCCGATCGATCTTCTCGGGCAGTGCTTTCGAGAGCTGGCCGGCGAGTGAATTGCGCAGCTTTTTCAGCGTCTTTGAATCACTCAGCGTGGCTGCGAGGCTGGTAGCGATCGCCTCAAAGTTTTCCTTTTCACTCCCGAGGTCGACAGCTTTGAGTATGTCGTCGAGGGCGGATTTACGATCCTCTCGCAAGTCCCGAGTCTGAGCGGTCGCGCTGAGGAACTTCCAACCTAGCCCCACAAGTTGGTCACGCGACAGCTGGCGTCCCGTGCCACCCTCAGGTGCCGCACGTTCGATCGTCACAGTCTCACTTTCATCGACCGTCGCCGTCAGCCGAATGATGAGTCGCGATGACGCCGTCGCAGGGTCATGGTGAATCTCGTCGGGAAAAAGGGCCTGGTCAGCCGTTGTGAAATCCGCAAGCATCGCCTCGATCACGAAAGGTTGATCAGAATCTCTGAAGTCATCAATGCTGATCTGTGAGTAGAGCTGAGCCGTGCTCGCCCCGAGCAAAAACTCGAGGCAACGCAGGAGCGACGACTTGCCAACGTCGTTGGCACCCACCAACACGAGATGCTCCCGCACCTCAATTTGAAGATCGGCGAGCCGACGGTAATTCTCTACCTTAAGTCTTGTGAGCTTCATACGTCCGCTTCGCAATCCTGCGGGCCAAAATTTTGGAGCGCTGCTCCATGTTGTCGGGCATCTAGAAGATATCCATGGGCGGGGATAGTCAGATGCACTTCACATTTGGGCATAGCCCAGTATCACATTCGCGACGATCCCGGCCAATTTGGCTATAAGTTCAGACTTCACCCGCCTTGTGATCAAGGTTGTTCACCGGATGCTTGATAGCTTCAAAGAAAATAGAGCCTGAAAATTTGCATCATGATCCCCGTACCAGCGGCACGAGCATCGCGACTTCTTTCTTGCCGGCCAGCTCGAGCAGTGTGCGCTTGGTTTGGTCGCGGGAGTCCTGCGCCTGCGCTCGCAACACCTCGGCCAGCGGCGACCCACGATCGAGTGCACCGGTAACCTGGTCGACAAACCGGGTCACCTCCGGCAATTGGATGCTGCGCGACAGTGATTGCAACGCCGCCCCGATCGGCACCCCGATGTGCACGTCGGCGACGACCCCGGCGAATTCTCGCGACAGCTCCCCCGAGCTCGTACGCGACACCCGGCGGATCGAGTCCAGGATGCCTTCCCCTGCCGACAGGGACAGGGTGAGGAATTCCAGAATGGTCGGCAGTTCGCTGCGCATGCGCGCCAAGCGTGCGGTCGCTGCGCGCTGGAGCAGCCAATCCCGCAGCATCGCCCCGCCGATCGCTGCAACGAACGGTACAACCAGACGGGCGGGCAGCAAAAGTTCGGGCAGGGCAACGATGGTGACCACCGTTCCAACAGCGAACGCGAGCAACGCCCAGACCAATTGCACGGAGCGAAACTCCAGGACAGTTTTCGCCGAGCCGGACTGGTGCAGACGCCGGGCAACGGTGTCGCTGCCGCCGAGAAGACTCGACAGCCCCCGAGTGAGCGCGCCGAACAGTGGGGCGAACAGGCTGCCGAGCACGGGAAGCGGGTTCACCGTTCGCCGGGCCACAATGTGGCGCGCTTCCGGGGAAATATCGAGGATGTAGGGCACCACGCGGTCAATCAGTCGGGGCCGGGTCAGCCGCGGCGTCAGGCTCACGAGCGACCACAACCCCACCCCGAGGCCGGTACCGCACAGTACGGCCCAGCCCAGTGCAGACGAACTCAGGGCAGACGAGCTCAGGGCGGCGCTCATCGACGACACCCGCCTACGAAAACCATCGGCGTTCCTCCGGCAGACGTCCGAGGGCGATCATGACTCGGTAGGCGATGACAGACAGGGCCAGGCCGCTCGCGATCACCACGATGCCAGCCGGCGAGTTGTAGGCGATGGCGGCTTCGGGGCGGGAGGCCAGCAGAACCAGAATGATCCACGGAGCTGCGACGCCGAGGCGGGCTGCATTGACCACCCACGATTGGCGGGCTTCCACCTCGAGCCGCACCGCGGCATCCTGCCTGAGCCAGGCGGCGAGGCTGCGCAGCACGAGGATGAGGTCGCTTCCGCCGACCTCTCGCGCCATCCGCAGGGTTTCCAGAATGCGATCGGCGACCGGGTCGGCGAGGGAACGTTTGAGCTCGTCAACGCAGTACGTGAAATTGCCGGTGGCGCGGTATTCACGCTCGAACTGCGCGAACGCGGTGCGCGTCGCCGGCGGTCCGGCCTGGGCGAGGCTGCTCACGCTGTCGGGCAACGCCAGCCCGGAGCGCAGAGCCGACACCAGATGGTCGACGACGTCGGGCCACACCGTGCGGTTGGCGCGACGCCTGGCCGCCGCCCGCCACGACACGATCAGCCACGGCAGCAGCAGCCCGACCAGCCCGGCGACCGCGCTGAGCGCGAGAACAGCGAAGATTCCGTGCACCAGGGCAGCGGATGCCACCCCCGCGATCGCAGACAGCGCCAGGAACGCCGGCACCGGCACCGACCGCAGGCCGCCCTGAACCAGGCGCACCCGCATCCGCTCCCCCACTCCGGCACGTTTGGGCGTGGATCCGGCCGGCCAGAGGAACGGGGCGAGAACGAGCACGAGACCGCTACCCAGCAGGCACCCCAGTACGAGAGTCATGCGGCCCCCTGCCGCAACACCGACGCAGGGTCGACGCCGGCCGCCCGAAACTTGGCGAGCTTCGTGGGGTGCGAACCGGTGGGCTCGAGGTGCCCGTGCGGCGAGAGGAACAGCGGGCTCGCCTCGATGGTCGACCCCGCCAGCTGGCCGCTCGGGGCGATGATCTCGGTGGCTCGCCTTCGGCCGTGCCGGTCGATTTCGCAGTGCACCACGATATCAATGCAGCCTGCCACGGTCGGGAGCACGAACGAGGAGTCGATGTTGCGGCCGGCCAGCAGCGGCAGGGTCGAGAGCTTCGCGAGCGCATCCCTGGCACTGTTGGCATGAATCGAACACATCCCGGGCAGACCACTGTTGAGGGCGATGAGCAGGTCGAGACTCTCAGCCTCGCGCACCTCGCCGACGACGAGCCGGTCGGGGCGCATCCGCAGCGACTCCTTGATCAGGCGCCGCAGGGTGATCTCCCCGGTGCCCTCCAGGCTCGGCTGGCGGCACTGCATGGCGACGACGTCCCGCGCCCACAGATCGAGTTCGAAGGTTTCCTCGACGGTCACGATGCGTTCGCCTGGCCGGGTCGAGGAGAGCAGAGCGTTCAGCATCGTGGTTTTGCCGGTCTGCGTGGCACCGGACACCAGAATGTTCTGCCCGCCGAGCACGCAGATCCGCAGAAAATCAGCGGCCTGCTGGGTGAGCGCACCCAGCCCGACCAATTGGTTGAGGTCGCGGATGCGCCGGGTGAACTTGCGAATATTCACGGCCCAGTATTTGCGCGTTATGTCGGGGATCACCACGTGAAGACGGGAACCGTCGGTTATCTAGCCATCCTTAAGAGGCGTCATCAACAGTCAGCACCGATGAATATCGGCCCGGTCGATGACGGATGTCGGCGCCGCACGCTACGGTCGGACGATGCGAGATGCTCATCCTTACCACTTGGACGTCGCGACTCTCCCTGACGGAGCTAATCGCTACGTGATCCTCGACCGAAATGACGATCTCCATATCGCGTCCTCCTGGCTCACGTCGCTCGCGGATCTCGGTCGATCACCCAACACGATCAAGAGCTATGGCCGTCGCGTTGCTGCCTACCTCAGCTGGACATCGCCAGTGGTCGATTGGCGGGCTGCTTCCCTAGCTCACATGGTCCTGTGGCGGCGAGCCCTCTCGGCCGATGGAGCCCTGAAACCACGCTCGGTCGACATCTCCTTTGTCGCACTGCGTGCGTTCTATGAGTGGGCCGATAGTCGGGATCTAATCACGTCCCGGGTCGTACCTCAGATGTCGGAGGTGAAATATTACGCGGCCGGTACGGCAGGCGGCGGCGAGCATGGAAGTAGGCGCCGGGTCACTTCACCTCGTCTGATTAGCCGGCACGACTCAACGGATGACTTGGGCAAGGAATGGATCAGCGAAGCCGGACCTCGTGAAAGGTTGGAAGAGCTCACCCTGCGAAAACGCGACAGGTTCTTGATCGATCTCATGTACTTCACTGGGGTACGTTCCGGCGAGGCACTGTCACTGTTCACCCGTGATATGCATCTCGGCGGAGGCAGCAAGAGCTCAGGCTGTGCTTTGCGAGATCCGCACTTTCACGTGCGGATGAACAACCCGGTCACCAACGGCGCTCGCGCAAAGGGACAGGCCCGCACGCTGTACACCCGGCAGCACCTCGTGGACTCATACATCGACTACGTCATCGAGCGCGATGCGATCCTCGGGAGTCGTGATTCGTCGCCGCACATGCTTGTGAACCTCTACACCTCCAGTGATAGCCAGGGTGATGCCATGAAGTATTCGAGGGTTCTTAGCCTCGTGAAGCGGTGCGGGCGCGAGATCGGATTCCCGCTGACCGGGCCACATATGCTGCGGCACACGTTCGCCACCCGCCTAGCTCGCGGTATCGATTGCGAGCCTCAGCCGGCTCCCGTTATTCAAGCCCTACTCGGACACCGCAGCGCGGATTCGACGAAGGTCTACACGCACGACATGGAGGCCGCGAAGCTGCAGGCGCTCATGACCCTTCCTTCCCGCCGATTCGACATGAAAGCCGATTGACGTGACCGATCTTGCAGTTGCCCCACCGCTCGACAACCACCCGAATCCGAGGCCGCGCTTGTCGTGGACGGATTACTTACAGTCGCGCATTCGGCTCGATTGGCGACCTGGCGAATTCGACCCCGAGACACTGCTTTACGTGCCCGACCCCGATGATCCGAGCACCTTTCTATCGCGATGCTCGAAAGCGGGCTGCGACGTGCGAGTTCAGTCAAAGCTGTGCCCGATTTGCTTCAACGAACGAAAAGCAGCGAAAGACATTGCTGGTGCACAGTTCGATCTGGATGCTTGGCTTGCGATCCCACGAGTGCGCCACGCTCGGGTGATGGACTGCGGAATTTTGGACTGCCAGCGCACAGCCCTCACCACCGGGCTTTGCTCCACCCACCGAAGTGGGTTTTGGCAATGGCGGAAGAAGACCGGCGAAGAGTCAAAAGAGGCCTGGATCGCGGACCGCAACCCAAAGCCACTCCCTCCGCGTCCGCGCTGCGTTGCTCTGGTGTGTCATCACGATGCGCACAACTCCAGCGGCCTCTGCGACCCGCACGAGGGCACTTGGCGGAAATGGCGAAAGCGGCTACCAAAGCCTTCCTCCGACGACGACTCCGTTGAATTCTGGCTCAACAATCATTTTGAAGTGCCCCTCGACTCTGAGGCAACGTCTTCCTATGCGGAACTCGGTGCGACACCATTCCACTTGCTGAACCCCACCGTTCGGCTCGAGCTGCTATTCGCCGTCCAGCAACGCGACGTCGACGCCCAAACTCAGATGCTCCCGCTCATGCTCCGCACCGCCTACCAAGCATTAAGACGCTCTAACACCGCGACCGTGGTGGGACGAAAAGAGCTCGGGCTTGAACCAACCCATACGAACTTCGCTGGGTTCATCCGTGACCTTCAGGTCCGAATCGACGAAGCTCAGCGTGAGTGGCTTGGTGCCGAGCTCCGCCCCCGAGGGCTCTACTTTTACAGTGACCTCGACCTGACGCCCTCGGTGAAGGTAGTTAGCCGCACAGCTAGCTTCGACCTGACACATCTCCGTCTGGATTGGTGGGCTGACTCTATCCATTCCTACCTCCTCGAAGCCGGCCCGCACGGCAGAAACCGCGTCCAGAACACTGTTGCGCTCGCGCCCCTGGTCGACCGAATCCTCAGCCAGCGCGGGACACCCCCCACGGCGCTCGGCAGAAAAGACATCGACGCCGTCGTCGCCGCTATACGGACCCGCTGGCCATCAGACCAGTCGCAGAGAACTCACATCGCCGCTATGCGCGCCGTTCTCTCGTTCTCTCGGCTCAACTCCGAATTCCTGCCCATCTGGTCGAGGATTCCGGCGAACTTCACTCTCGATCCCGCGCGTCATCGATCGACCGGAACCATAAGCGGAAGCGGTAGAGATAGCGACGAGTCATTCCGATTCGTTCCTCAACCAATCGTGGACTGGATGATGGATCACCTCCATCTCGTTAGACGAACCACGCCCTATCGGACGCTCGAAGCGAAGATGATGCTCTACATGCAGGAGCGCTGCGGGCGCCGTACAAGCGAGACTATGCGGCTGCGACGCGACTGCATCAGCTACGACAGCGCGGGCCAGGCCTACCTCGACTGGGACCGAGTGAAGGCCCCTTACGGGCCTGGGCCCAGGCTGCCGATCCACCAAGACGTCCACGATGCAATTCGAGAATGGGTGAATATCCAGAAGGAACACGAAATCGAATCGGACTGGCTATTCCCGGCCGTCGAAAGCCGCAAGGACAAGCCGCGATCTGCTTCCTTCCTGGTCGACCGCATGAGCGACTTCGTTTCCGTGATCGAGCGTGAAGCTCCGTTCCCGGGCGAAGTGGAAGGGGTTGAGGGCAACCTCATCTACTTTGACCTCTCGACTATCGATCCCTACGCTTTCCGACACGCATTCGCACAACGCCATGCGGATGCCACTGATGAGAACGGTCGATCCACGTTTCAAGCCGAGGACCTGCAACGATGGATGGGCCACAAGAGCTACGAAACCACGATGGGCTACTTCCGGATCACAGCCAGACGTCAACGGCACGCGCTCTCTGCATTGCCCTCACGGCGCCTGAACTTCCTAGGGTTACCGGTGGTAATCGACAGGGAACGCGATGCGTTCGGGAAAATCGCCGTCTCTCTCGGCACTTGTTCCGAAGCGAGCAACGTCGCAGCGGGCGGACACAACTGCGCTCTGGAGCACGCTTGCGAATCGTGCCCGTTCTTCCTCATCGATCCATTCGAAAAAGATGGTCTCGCGGCGAAACGCCTCTACTTGAAAGCGCAGGTCGAGCGGGTCTCGATCATCGCTCCCGACAGCCACATGATCGACCACTACACATCCCGCATCAGCGACTGCGATCGAATCATCGCCGGCATCGACATTTACATCGCCGGGCTCCCCGAGCCAGACCGGCTCGCGATCGAGAGTGCGCTCACCCACATGGCCGGCATACGCCGCCGAGCGACCGCCAGCCGGCGGATCGACCTGCGACAGATTCTTCGAGAGTCCTGATGACTAACAGCAGCACAGAGGGACTCCGCGCCCATCACGCCCGAGTCTCGCTTTCCAAACAAGAAGCCGTGCTGGCCGCGATTAACACCCTCGCCGATCAGGACGCCATAGTGTCGGTCGCGGCAGTCGCGCGAACCGCGGGGGTCTCTCGCGAGTTCATCCATAGCCACACCGAGCTCCACACCCGAGTGAAACAGCTGACCCTCCGCCAATCCGCCGCCCAACTCCTAGTTCAGAGCGACCAGGCCGACCTGGATGCGGGCCGCTCGGCCGACAAGTCGACGCTGATGCGCAAGGTGCTTCGACAACGTGCTGAGATCGAAGATCTCTTGGCGAAGGTCGCCAAGCTGGAGGCGGGGAGGGCTCGATACTTGGGCGAACAGCTGCTGCTCTTGGATGCGTCACCGCGCGTTGACAATGTGGAAACCATTGTGACGATGGAACGGTTGCAAACGGACAACGGTCAGCTGCGTGGCGAACTCGATGAGGCGATGTTGTTGATTGCGCGACTTCGTGATGATCTAGGCGGCGCTCGTTTGGCGCTGGCGCAGGCCCTCACGACGGGCGACCTTCCGAGCGGTGTGGTCTCGATCGAACGTCCGAGAAACAGCAGGTCGACCCCCTCCAAGCCGTCGTCGTCGCCCGCTCTCTAGATCGACGCTGACTGTCACGTGACAGTCCAGTTCGGATAAATTGCCATCCCTGGACACGGTGAATACGCAGATCTGGCGATCGGCGAGCCGGATATTTTGTCAACCTACTTTGGACAAAGCGCACTTGAGGCCGGCTGGGCCTGAGAGTTTCATAACGCATGGGTTTCGAGGCGCTTCGGTTATGAGACAGTTTGAGGCCGTGGGTCGCCCGCAAGCCGAACGGCTTGCGGGCTTGGTACGGATGTGCTCATGAGCTCAGCCGTCGAATACTTCACCACTGGCGAAGACCTCACCGCCTGGCATCTGTTGTAGTATCCCTCGATATAGCGAATGATGTCGCTGCGCGCTTCTCGTGACGTGCTCCTAATGGGGTATCGCCGGGGTAGAACGCTTGGTACGTTCAGGACCAATTCTTCAAATGGTGGGAGCGGGTATGAAGCTGATGGACACTCGGACCGCACATGGCGTGACGTCGCTCGTGCTGATTGGACTTCTTATGACAGGCTGCACGGCATCCGGTAGTTGCTCAGAATACTCAACGCCACAAGACGCTTTGGAAGCCTCGGATGGTGTTTATGGCGCTGAAGTCACTTCGGTCAATGAAACTAGTCGCGCCGTCACAATCGATACCTTGGGGCAGACTCTCTATAAAGGTGATGCGGTGGGGTTTAAGACCACAATCTCGATTCCCGACTGCGCCGGAAAGGTGCCATCTGTCGGCGACATAATCATCGTATTCTTGGCGCGCGACGGCGACAGCCCACAGGCGCTTCCAGGCACACCCGGCGTAATCCCGAGTGTAGCTAGCGGTGACCTCCCGACCAGCTGGCCATAACCAGGAGACTTGAGGCGCCACGCCTCAACATCAATAGTCGGGCGTGACGCTCGCGCACCGAGCTGCGCGGAGCGCAGCGGAGATGCCGTTGTCAACGTAGAGGTCGTCACGCCGGACCCCTGAGGCGAGGATGTCGATTTGTTGCCGGTCCCTGGATTGTTGGCGCGTCGATACGCGCGTAGGGGGAACCCTCAGCGGGAATCGCTATTGCAAAGGCGCGAATGTAAACCTCAGGGACTCGACTAAATTAGCGACAGTGTGCCGATAGTAAAACGATGACCTCTGGACCAAGTGCGTCGGGCTACCCTTCCGACGCCTACAGTCGCCAAGCACGGAGGCCGTGGTTCTGCCAGCGTGCCTAGCTAAGCTTTACCGGCGACTTAGATGGCTTCTCGAATGCGGACCGTATGCGGTTTGGCAGCGCGTCATACTTGGGGTGCTCCGGGATACCGGTTAGCCCCCACGGGTACGTTCTAACAACCGCATCCGGATCCGTACTCATGTAGGCAGTCGCGTACATGACGAAAGGCTGCCCATCGACAGGCCGGAGGTTCAGCTTCATTCCGGTCGCCGTTCCGGCCTCGAAGGCCGCGACAACTTTTTTGCGATCCGGGACTATCGCATGATGGGTGTAAAGCCTGACCTCTCCCAAGCGCAAGGTCGCGCCAAACATCTCCAATCCCCACTCGGGATGACTGACGACTATAGCTACTCCCTTGTCTAGCAGGAGCTCGAACCCTTCATCCTTAGTACCCGAGAGGGTGGCGGTGATTGAATTTCTAAAGGGCAATGCCACGGGCTTACCAGCGAGCATGCTCACCACTGCTCGTGCCCATACCCTGTCCGTGTGATCCGCTCCCTCAGCTGGGAAGCGAAACGTCACGTCGAGCTTGTCCTCGATGATGCACAGATCCTCCACTAGCTCTATAAGCCCGTGGTCGGGGTCGACGTCGATCGAGTTAGAGAGACTGACACGTATGGTCGGGTGTTCGGCAACGGTTAGTCGGATTTCGGTATCTGGTTGCAGATTCTTGAGGAATCTGAGCGCGTGGCGAACTTCACGTGGTGTGGCGCCGGCTGGGTCGAATTCGAGTGCGACGCTACCGCCTTCCTCGAAGGTGTCGGAGAACCGCCAACGGAGGTCCAAGCCCCCGAGAAAAGTGTTTTCAATAGTGCCCCCTCCGTGGCCTCGAAAAATCGCTTTCGTTGTTCCGGAAAGCTGCGCAAGGAAGACGCTTTTCTTGTCATAGAGCTCGGCCTTTATCGTTTCGGTGACACTCTCTCCTGCACCGCCGATGTGAAGTTCCCCGCCCGTGGAAGTTTCGGCGAACCATTCAGGGCCGATCTTGCGAAACTGTTTAATGACTCTCTCCGGTAAGACGGTTGTTCCGGAGCCGCCATATTTCAGCTTGTCTACGAACTGTTTGCGGAGGTTTTCATCGGCCGGCCCGAATTCAGCTTCGATGGTGATGGAGAGTGGTTCTCTCTCGGACGCGTCCTCACGCTTCGCGTGCAGCGTTTCGACGTAGGTCCCGTCAGGTCCGATAGTGACTGCTGACAGCCAGTATTGGCTCCGCCCATCGAGCCCCTTCTGGATCCTGGCCATTTCGGCGTGGAGGTCTCCCGGCTTCGCAAGCGCCGCTTCTGGGCGGTTCACTGCCCGCAGCACCTCCACGGCTTCGTCCCGACTTAAGTAGGTCTCCATGTTGGGATGTTTGCTAAGTAGCCCGTCGAGCTCCGCTGCGCCCATGATGCGGATTGTGACTTTCCTATCGCCACGCATGCTCGATACAAACTTGCGTTCATTTATGGTCGGGTTCTTTGGGAACACCAAGGTCCAGACCGGCGGCTGATGCTCCATCGCGTCCTCGAAGGATTTCTTGATCTGTTTGCGACGTGGCCGAAAGCCCCCAGAAAATCCCTCCGGGAAGTGCTTCAGTTGAAAGATGTGCGTGAGTTGGTCGGTCCTTCCGACTCTCACATCAATGTCTATGCCGCCGTCGCCGCCACGACCATCAATCGCCTGAGCGCGCAGACCATCGCCGGTGTACTCAGCGACGAGCAGCGCTTCAACCGACTTATTGAAAGTGTCCTCGTCCAATCGATCCCAGATGATCTTGCTCATGAGGAAGCCTCGACTTCATTTGAGAAAGCCGAGCTGTGCATGGGCATCCACTGGTAGGGAGCGGGGACAGGAACCCCAAGGCCATTGGCGATGTCTAGGGGAGATCGGCAATCGGCAAGTACCCGATTCGCCGAAGTGATCTTGCTGTCCCTCATGACTCCCCATCTTCCGCCGAAGCACCTTTGATGCGCGGCGGACCGGGCTAACTCGAGCATAGCGTCGCCTGACGCTCAAGCGACCGACTGCATGACGCGTTTGCCGAACCCTCTACGGGACGGTCCATCTGCCGTCGAACACCCAAACGTGATTCGCGCCTAAGTCGACGAGGCTTCGATGTTTGCCCCTACCGCGGTTTCGTAGATCGCAGTACGCCCCGAATGACTGATGCCAACTTGCACAAACGCCCTCGCCCGGTGGCTCGAGTAGTACATCTGCAGCAAGAAGCCATCGGCCGCCCACACGGTCGCGAGTGATGACCCGGTGTCGGGGTCATCAACTGTGGGCGTGCCGAACTTGTCTGTGAAATGGGCTCTCAATACCGCGTACGCGTCTTTCGTGGCCCTGGGGGCCATGCCGGGCGAGTCGTAGATGAAGACGCTGACGCCAATGAGCTCGTGTTTAAATGCAGTCCAGAACGCCGTCGCGGACGCAAGCACGGGGATGAGCATCGAGCCGCCCACGGAGATTTCGTCGTCATTGCGTTCGTCGATGACGACGTCTTCGAAGCCGAGTTCCTTGAAGAAAACTGTCTGTTCGGCATCCGATCGGGGCCAGGGCCGGCTTATGAGGGATTGGACAAACTGATGCAGCACGGCCGGGCGTGGAACGGGTAGCTCGGTGCTCGTCATGTTTCAAACTATCGCTCTGGTATCCGGTGTACAACGCCGCCCTTAGAGGAACCATGTGCGAGAGAGCCCGGCATGCTCCATCAAGGCAGAAGGTCCGAAGATTGTCCGTAGCGGCAACCCTCATTGCGCAGTTGACAGCAGCTGGAATGATTAGATTCATGGTGCAAACACTGTCCGCCGTCGTGTCGTCTGTGAGCCGCGACTCCGCACATAGATTTACGAAACCATCGTGTGAGATCATCACGCTGCTGGCGGGACTTGGTGTCGCAGGAGACGTCCACATGGGGACGACCGTTCAACACCGTTCCCGAGTGGCCACCGATCCCACACAACCAAACCTCCGTCAAGTTCACCTCATTCACTCTGAACTATTCACAGAGGTCGCCGTCGCCGGGTTCAACCTTCGACCCGGGGATATGGGCGAGAACGTGACCACCGCCGGTATTGACCTTTTAGCCCTGCCCCGAGGTGCCCAGCTGCAGATCGGCCGTGACGCTCTGGTCGAAGTCACCGGACTACGAAATCCATGTGCTCAAATCAACACTTTCCAGCCTGGACTCTTGAAGACCATGGTTGGACACGATGACAAAGGACGAGTGGTTCGCAAAACCGGAATTATGGGAATCGTGCTGCATTCCGGAATTGTCCGACCAGGCGACAAAATCACGGTCATTCTCCCGCAAGAGCCACACCACGCGCTCGATCGAGTTTAGGAGCGGTCCGGTCATTGAAGTCCGGTAGCCGAACCCTTTGCGGGACCGCTCGAGGGCATAGCGAGGGTCGCTTTTCGCGCGAATGATCCGCACTGCCATACTCGATGGTGAGGCATAGCGCCTCGTCAGCCGATGGCGGGGGGTGCGGTTATCAGACCCACGAACAACCTTGATGGGCTGCGCCTGCTGTCCGCCTTGGCCGTGATCGTCGGCCATTCCTTCACCCTCACCGGCCTCGGTGCGGCCCCCCGGGTCCTCGGGATACCCGTCCACAGCCTGGGCCTGTACGCGTTCTTCGCGATCAGTGGATACCTGATCGCGACCAGTTGGGCGAACAATCCAGCCCTCGTGCCGTTCCTGGTCAACCGGACTCTGCGGATCTTCCCCGCACTCGTGGTCGTTGTCATGGTCACCGTCCTACTGATCGGCCCGGTTGTCAGCACGTTGACCCCCGGACAGTACTTCCGGGACCAGATGGTCTACCAGTACCTGCTCAACCTGCTGCTGACGGCCCAGTACGAGCTGCCCGGGGTATTCGAGGCCGGGCATAGGTCGACCGCGGTGAACGGGGTGCTCTGGACTCTCGGGCTCGAGTTCATCTGCTACCTCGTGGTCGCCGTCATCGGGCTCTTCCTACGCACCCGGTCCTCCTGGGGGTACCTCGTCTTCGGCCTTCTCGCGCTCACGTTCGCCCTAGTTCCGGTCGCAAGTCCCGCTCTGGCTTGGGCGGGGTCGGCCGGGACCACGTGGGCGTTCTTCGCCGTCGGCGCCCTCCTGAGCCGTGCTCCGGCAAGATTGCTCAATGTCAGGCTGGCGATCGGGGTCGTGACGCTGTGGGTTGCGATCGCGCTTCTCGTCCCGATCGTGTCCCTCGCGGCGGCCTGGCTTGCTCTGCCGTATGTTCTCGTTGTGGCCGGACGGGCGTCGACTCCGGGGGTTTGCCGGGCCGCTCGATTCGGGGACCTCTCCTACGGCCTCTACCTGTGGGGGTTCCTCGTCCAGCAGCTCGTCATCGACTGGTTCGGCATTCTGTCCTGGTCGATGAATATCACCATCGTGACGGCGACGACCGCGGCCATCGCCGCATTCTCGTGGCACTTGGTTGAGAAGCGTGCTCTTTCCCACAAGATCCACCGGGTTACGACACGACCTCCGGGAGATCCCCGGCCGGCGTCAGCCGTCCCCGTCTGAGATCGGCGGGAGCTCGTACAGGGCGATGACCGAACGGTTGGTCTCGTGGGGTTGCTGTTTGACGTATCCCAGAGGGAGCAGCAGGTTGTTGGTGTCGACCATCGAAGTACCCGCCTGAACCACCCAGATGCGGTCCACGTCTGCCAGGTGCGAGCGGATGTCAGGCCACGCGACCGTCACATCAGAGAAAGTCCCGGTCGTGGTGAACGGGGCGATGAAGGCGATGTCCTGCACATGGGCGAAGTGGTCCGGGTACGCATACAGCGCCTGCCGCGGCCGGAGCGTGACAGAGCCGGTGTCCTGCAAGTAGATTGCATCGCCGGGCAGCGCCTGAGAGTCGATGTAGTCGGCGATCTGGGCCAGGTCGCTGCCCCCATTCTTTCCAACCGGGCCGCGCTGAGCAAGGTAAGTCGGAAGACCAGCCAAAGCGACCGCGCCGACGAGGATCCACGTCACCACGGTGCGGGGCGTGCGGGTGAACGCGACCGCAAGGACGACAGCCATCCCCGGGACCGTGAACGACAGATACCTCGCCGTGTAAAGCGGCCCGATGAGCGCATCCGCGACCAGGAGCAGCAGGAGCGGGAGTACAACCCAGACGGCGGCCAAGCGCAGCAGGCCCCCGTCTCGGCTGGCTAGGACCCGGCGACCGCGCACCGCCAGGACGAGGATCGTGACCCACGCGATCGCCGCGACCAGCCAGGAACTGTCGAAGGCGGGCTCGACGAGGATCGTCCACACATTCACCACGGGCTGATCCGAGAGCCACGCGATCTGCTCCTTCTGTCCCACACTCACCACCAGCAGCGGCACACACGCGACGACCACCACGAGCGCTGCGACCGCCCACCTACTCAGCACCCTGCGGGTGCGATGATCCAACAGCAGCACCACCGCGTGCACGGCCAGAAGCAGAACCGAGTACAGGAACAAGTACGTTCCAGTGACGACGGCTAGCGCGTAGAGAGTCCACCAACGCCAGGACGGTCGACGGGCCGCGACCAGCAATATGAGGGTGGCCCAGACAGCCACGGCCACGCTCAACGCAAAAGACCGCGCCTCGATGCCCATGTAGGTAGTGCGAGGCAGGATCGCAAAGAGAACCCCCGCCACCACCCCCACACGGAGGCTCCCGACAGAGGCGACCAACAGGACGATACCGGCCGCCGCGGCGCCGACCGCGAGGGCGGACAGCGACCTCGTCGAAAACTCCGACTCTCCGAATGCCCCCACCCACACCTTCATGACCGAGTAGTACCCGGTGTGGACCGCGTCTTTCTGCCCAAGGAACGCGAACAACTCTGCCCAGCTCAACCGTGCAGCGCGGAGAGTGGCGACCTCATCGCTCCAATAGGACGGCACCCCCGAGGCGAGCAGCGAGACCGAGACAGCAAACACGCCCAACAGGCCGGCCGAACGTCTCCCCCGATACCGCTGGTCACTCGCATCGACTATCTGGAACGGTTCTAGAATCGCGCGCACACATCTCCCGGCTCAATACCCGAGCCTAGCTCCACCTCTCAGACAGACCCTCGAACGTCCGCATGACCACAACTACCTCGATCGCAGTCAGCGAACATCGCTAGCACTGTCCGTAAGCCGGACCCCCTACGGACGCTCCCTCGCGACAACTGGGCTCCGCATCGCGCTTGGGCGGGAGGTGCCCGTAAGACCCGCCCGTTAAGGATTCGCGCTCAGGTGCCTTTAACGCGACAAGGTTTCGACCGTTCAGACCGTCTCATAACCCGTGGGTTCCGAGGCACATTGGTTACGAGACCGGGCGTTTGTCAGCGACGGTGAAGAAGTAGGCCAAATACGACGGTGGAAAACTAGGCCACTGTTGTCTTGTTATTGTGCCGCGTTCTGGGCTCGGACTGAAGGCAGGTGAGGACGTCGGCGTGGTGGACGATGCGGTCGATCATGGCTGCGGCCACGATTTGGTCTCCGAATACGTCACCCCAGCGGGCGAACGCGAGATTGCTGGTCAAGATCAGCGATGCGTGTTCGTAGCGACTGGAGACGAGTTGAAAAAACAAGTTCGCGGCGTCTTGTTCGAATGGAATGTAGCCGACCTCGTCGACGACGATGAGGCCGTAACGGCGGAGCTTGATCAGTTCCAGGGCGAGTCGGCCCTGTTGGTGGGCCGTTTGCAGCCGGGCCACCCAATCGACGGCAGTAGCGAACAACACCCGGTGGCCGGCATGGGCGGCCTTGATCCCTAATCCGATCGCGAGATGCGTTTTCCCTGTTCCTGGCGGCCCGAGCAGCACCACGTTCTTTGCTTCGGCCAAGAACGCTCCGGTTCCCAGGTGTGCAATCGTGTCGCGGCGCAGCGAAGGTTGGTGATCGAAGCTGAAGTCTTCGAGGGACTTGCGGGCAGGAAACCCGGCTGAGCGAATGCGGATCTCTGCCCCCGACGCTTCCCGCGCCGAGACCTCCCGGGAGAGAACCGCGGCGAGATATTCCTCATGGGACCACGACGCCTCTCTGGCTTGATCGGCCAGCCGGGTCGCCGAGTCGCGAATGCGGGGTGCTTTTAACGCTCGGGCCAAGTACTCGATCTCGCTGCTGGTCTGATTTCCCATCACGCGACCTCCTCGTCGCTGACGTTCGGGATGGTGGTGTCGAAGTCGACACCGAACGCGGTGTCGTAGTCAGCTAAATCTCGGTGCAGGTCCGACTCGGTCGCGGTGGCAGCTGCAGGGTGTTGGAATGCGTGCCGCAGTCGCGCTGCTTGGGTGACATGAGCGGGGTCGGTAATGGTCTGCGCGGTGGACCAGACCCGCAAGTGACAGGCCACGACCTTGTCGTCGAGCTTCACGATGACCTGGGCAAGGTCGGCGGACACGTCGACCATCCGACCGATGCCGGTCGGATCGACGGAGTAGTCGTTGCCGGCGACGCGGACGTAATAGTCTCGCGGCAGCCTCACCCTCGAGGAGAATCCCACCACCGGAGCCACCGGCGGAAGCGGGAGCATCGCGGCGCGATCTTGTTCGATCAGATCAACCGGTTTGCACCCGAGGCTGCGAACGGTCCGGTGGTTTGCCTTCGACGACAACCAGCGAGCCAATTGCCCGTTGAAGTCCTCCGGAGACAAGAAGGTGCGTCCGGGCAAGAACGATGTTTCCAGATACTGATTGGCTCGCTCCACGATGCCTTTCGATTCGGGATCGAAGGGTTTCAGCTGCACGATCTTGGTGGCCAGCATTCCCACGAAGGCGCTGACTCCAGCAGCGAAATGGTTACCACGGCCGATGCCCGCCTCGTTGTCCCAAATCAGCCGTCGCGGGACCGCCAGTAGTTGGGTGAGGAGCAGATGCCACATACCCGCTAACAGATCCGGTGTCGTCCGAGAAGGCAACATCACCGCGCAAATGGTGCGAGAGAACCCTGCCACCATCACCAGCACCGGCGGGGAGCCGAACTGACCAGCACCGAGAGGAATCTTCACCGGCGGGAACCACAGATCACACTGCGTTTGGTCCCCAGCGCAATGCAATAGTCGGTCTGCGGGATCGGCGGGCGCATACTCCGGTCGCAGTCGGGCAACCGTCTCACGAAGCCAGGAAATCGACCCGGTCCATTTCAACCGTTCAGCTACCACTGTCGCGGGCATCTTGGGATACTCAGCGAGCAGTTGCCGCAATCGCGGTTCCAGATCTCGCATCCCCGAGGGCCGGTCGGGCCGGTCATATTTCGGAGGTTCATCTGACGCGATCGCTCTGGCGACCGTGTCGCGCGCGATGCCAAGCTGCCGCGCTATCTCGCGTTGCGATACGCCCTCGCTCAGGTGAAGGCGACGAACCAAAGCCCAATCTTCCACTGTGATCACCCATCTATCGTGCTTGGGTGGCCTAGTTTTAAACCGTCGATTCTGGACTACATTTCAACCGTCGCTGACAAGTTGGACCCGCTCGTCGGGCGTCAGGGTTTCGCCCACTGAATGACGAGATGGTCGGATCTGTAGAAGTCGGCATGGCTGTAAATGACAGACTGTCGCGCACGGTCGAGGGACTGATACCGGTAGGTGCTGAACCGCACGATTGAGTGGGTGCTCAAGTCCTCAAATACTCAGTACTCACCGACATCGAAAAAAGAGAGATGCCCATGCTGGGCGAGGACGGAACTCAAATAGCCGCTTAATCGTCGCCCACATGAAAATTCCGTTGACTATTTCCGGATGGAGTTGACGCCGCGAGTTATCTCCGCCAATCTGAGTTTCACACGACATCTGGTTCGTGAGCATCGGGGGGAAAATGATGTTTCGAAAATGGGCGGGTGGATCGTATCGCCTGCGAGACCAGCCATTTAATGAACCGCTGCCCGGGGTAATTGTTCCGCGCGTGAAGTCAACGCAACGCATGTTTTGACCTCTCTCCGAGGGGGTCCCCGCAGACGCCCCGCGTTCCTTTCGACGTCAATCATTGTCGTCACAGCCCTTCTGTTGATAGGTTGCTCATCGGCATCGATCACGCCGGCGGTTCGAGACACAGTCGCGATCGCTCTCGTCGATAGCGGCCTCAACGATGAAAACGTCGACTTTAGCTGTTTTCATGTTTTCGATACTGACGCCGACGACCAAGGGCACGGCACTTTAGTCGCATCGATCGCAGCAGGAATCGATGAGGATAGCTGTCCTGCGTGGGCCCATCGAGTCACTTGGATTAGTTACTCCGTCTTCACTGCAGGAACCGCGTCGGCGGAGGACGTTGCGGACGCTATAGAGCAAGCTATCCGGGACCAGGTGGACGTCATTAACGTCAGCATCGCGATCGGGACGGACACCCGGGCCTTACGTGACTCGGTGAAACGCGCCGTTGAATCGGGAATCGTGGTGGTCGCGGCTGCTGGAAACAACCAAGGGATGGGGGCGGGCTACCCCGCCCGATACCCGGGAGTTATTTCCGTCGGCTCATTAGATGCCGCGGGCCATCCATCAAGCTTCTCGGCTATTGACCATGTGAATTACTTCGCACCCGGTGAAGACATTCCCGCGGTCGACCGCACGGGGGCCCGGCAGCTTGTCACCGGGACGTCAGCGGCTGCAGCAATGACCTCGAATCAAATCTTGAAAAGCTTGCTCGGCGTAGCTAAACCCGATTCCACCCTGTCCGCACTGATCGCTCACCAATCAAAGGAAGACAATCAATGAAAAAGATCGCCATCGGAGTCGTAGCGGCGCTGCTGCTCTCTGGATTCGCTTACTCGCCCGCGTTCGCAGAGACCAGCTCTGCCCCGGTAGAAGCTTCAGGCAGCGGGATGGTTGACGAGGAAAAGCTTGAATCCGCTTTCAACGACGCAGGATTGACACTGGAAGACGTGGACGCCTCGCTCACTAAAATCTCAGTCGAGACGACATCGGATTTGGGATCTGGCGAACCTGTCACGGCGCTGACAACGTTGTCGTTTGAGGACAGTAGCGCTCTTTTTTCTCTAGGGAGCATCGACACCGACTACAACGCCAACTACTCCATCCAGATACAAGAGTTGAACGACGAAGCCACCTCGTTCACCATGACAGACCTGGCCACTGGTGAGACAGAATCATATGCCGATGACGTGGGCTATGCCGCCTTCGTGCCAGCACTGGTTCTGGGAATACCTATCGCTCTAGAGATCTTGAAAACACTCCTGGTGGCATCTGCAGTTGTCATCGTCGCTGGTGTTACGTGGATCGCAGCCACTAACGCAATCGATGCCCTCAATAAAAAGGGATCAAGCTACCAACATTTCCGCGCAATGATTCTAAACGGCAAACTCGTGCTTGCAAATGGTATGTCGCTTTCCGCGGCCATCACATGGGGCCGCGGGGGGAAAGACACGTGGTCTCGCAGCGAGGCCGGCGCGCTCGCAGTTGCGAAAGGAATCAAAAACGGCCTGGCCGTAGTCGGACCTGAGCGCGATTCGGGCGGTCGCGGAAAATTCGCACACTTCCACCCGAGCAACCGCACCCCCGCAATGCACGCCTTTTTCGGACTACCCAATTGATGGACAATCACGAAGCTGACGACCGTTCAGACCTCCTGGCACGGTGGAAGAAGACCAATCCTCAGCGATGGACAACGGACGCCGTTGAAGAACACTTGAAACAGGGTTTTTGTGCATATGAAATCCCGCTCGAGGCCATTACACGCACTGACTATTCGAACGATGGAGAAGTCCGCGAGGACTTGATCTACTCGCTCTACACGATCACTCATCCGGACGTCCTATCCCGCCTGTACAGCGCAGAAGAGAAGGAAATGAAAGATGTTGGTCCTGATACGTACGATGAAAGCTGGCGGGGACTCTTCCTTCAAGAAACTTCGGGCAGTGACACTGACGATCTTGGAACGGCGCCTCTTGGAGACGCGTCTTGGCTGGCATACAACCTTCTAAACACTCAACATTTGGTGGGCCAACGCACCTCCATCGTGCTCGAGCAAGAAGACGGCCTCGTCACTGGTGCCAAGGTTTATGGGATGTCTGACCACCTAACGACGTACATGACCGCGCTGACCGGATACAGAGAGACTGGAACAGAAACTGACCAAAATTACTACTCGATGAAAACTGGCGACGTAAACGACGAAGCCTTCGTCTACTACCTCGACTGCCTCGCGCGACACAGCTTCATCTAGCCCGATACGAACAACACCTGTCAGGCTGCGGATGCTGACCCACGGTGATGCGGCAGAATTATGCTAGCTGCCGCTATCACCCGTTGGTCAGCACCGTAGTCTGACTCGTCAGAGGAACCTGCCAAGAAGTCGCCCTTGATGTGCCTCGCCCGGAGGCCAAAAAGCGGCCTATTCGATCCTGCGATGTCCGCGATCGCATAGTGGCCACCGGCCGCAGCCAGTTAATCGAACACCCCCCTCACGACGGAAATATTTCTCGGCCCATAAGCACACTGTCGTGCCGGCGTAAACGCGACCGTGGCATCAACTGCGGTCGCGACAACTGCCCTGCCCTGGAAAACTCCGCCATTCCACGAAACGGCTGTCTCGAAACCCTAGGGATACGAGACGCCTCATCGGCTAGACCTGTTCATTCCCCAGATCCGCAAGATTTTGCGATGCCCCAAGTCTTGTAACTACGTCGCACAACCATTAGCTCCCATCTCGGTACCCAACGTTAGTTATGTGACAGGTCGAGAGTGCCGTGATAGAGCTGATCGGATGCGCCCGAGTATCTAAGCGCCAGCAATGCCCGCGCTACTTTTATGGCAGGGCACGCGCCCTAGGACTGATGCCAGGCCAGACCGCCGGTGAGACAGAGACGAGCGACGGTTCTAGGACTGCGGCCGGGCGAACTCGCCGCTAAACATCGGCGGACTGTCCGGACTAGATGGCAGAAGTCCGAACTAGCGTGTCACGTGACACTGACATCCGCTGACTAAAATCGCCTCCCCATTCGTGTGGATAACTAGGGCGTGGCTAGATAACAGGTGGCAGGGAGGCGTCGACGAAGGGCGACGAGAGGTCGACGCGGCGGCCGGAGGCCTGCAGCATCCGCTCGACCAGGTCGCGCACGTCCTGCTCGGCGAGCAACAAAGTCGTGAGCTCTGGCACGCCGTCGCGCGCCACGAATACTCGGGCCGGACCATTGATCCAAATTTCTTCGATCTCCGGATCGTCGAGAAACGGCTGCAGCACGCCGAAGCCGGTGAGCGCTGCCACAACCTCGCGGGCGGCCTGGTGCTCGTCAGCGATCATTGGGGCGAGCCCGCCTAGCGCCCGCTCACTGTAGCGGCGCAGTTCGTCGCGCACATACTGCTCCACCAGGGTGTTGTTCGCTGCCAGGTCGACGCCTTCACGGCGCACCCGCATTCGCACTTGCTCTGTGATGATACGAACGGCTTCGGTCATCCCCGAATGATGGCCTGTTTTAAGAATTCTCGGGCAAGTTATGCACAGGGCTTGTTTTTCTGTTCCCTGAACAGCAAAAATAATCGCAACGGATGTCGGGCATCCGTTGCGATCATCCGTCAGGGCCAGCCTGGCCGGTGCAGTATGCCGACTCAGCGTCAGCGGGCCGACCAGCCGCCGTCCATCGTGTAGCTCGAACCGGTGACCATGGCGGCGTCGTCGGAGGCGAGCCAGGCCACGAGCGAGCCGACCTCGGCCGGTTCCACCAGCCGCTTGATCGCGCTCTCGGTGAGCATGATCTTGCTGAGCACTTCGGCCTCCGGAATACCGTGCACGAGCGCCTGGTCGGTGATCTGCTTTTCGACCAGGGGCGTGCGTACATAGCCCGGAGCCACACAGTTGCTCGTAACCCCGTGGGCGCCGCCCTCGAGCGCGGTCACCTTGGACAGGCCCTCGAGCCCGTGCTTGGCCGTCACGTAGGCGCTCTTGAACGGCGAGGCGCGAATGCCGTGCACCGACGATACGTTGATGATGCGTCCGAAGTTGGCCGCGTACATCTGCGGCAGCACTGCCCGAATCAGCAGGAACGGCGCCTCCAGCATGAGGGTCAGAATATTGTGAAAATCGGCCGGCGCAAAGGACTGGATCGGATTGATCCGTTGGATTCCGGCGTTGTTGACCAGAATGTCGACGCCGTTCAGCGCCGTGGCCAGGGCCTCGTCGCTGAGGGCCTCGGTGTCCATCAGGTTGACGGTCCAGATCGACCCGCCCACCTCCTCGGCCAGTGCCGTAGCACCAGCCGTGTCGATGTCGGCAACGACGACGTGCGCGCCGCGGGCGGCGAGCGCCCGCACGACGGCGGCGCCGATGCCGCTCGCACCGCCCGTGACCAGGGCGCGACGCCCCGCGAGGGGCTGTTCGGCGCTGGGAATAGCGCTGACGCTGACGGCGTCGGTGAGATCAGTCATGATGTTCCTTAGATTGCACGATCGCTGCACGGGGCGGGTCGGCGAGAGGCGGGGCACCAACGGCGCCCCGCCTCTCTGACCGGGCTTACACGAGCCGGGTCAGTTGCCGGTACTCACGGGCTCGAGCCCGTGCTTGCGGGCGTCCACGGCGTCGACCTCGCGCAGCGACACTCCCTTGGTCTCCTTGAGAGTGACTACGGCGACCACCGTGATCGCGCAGGCGACCATGATGTAGATGGCAACCGGAACCCAGGTGTTGTACTGCTGCAGAAGGGCGGCCGCGATGATCGGCGCCATGGAGCCGGCCAGAATCGACGTGACCTGGTAGCCGAGCGACACCCCCGAATAACGCATGCGGGTCGGGAACATCTCCGCCATAATGGCGGGCTGGCCCGCGTACATCAGGGCGTGGAAGCACAAGCCCACCGTGACGGCGAGAATGATGAGCACGGGGTTCAGCGTGTCGAACATCGGGAAGGCGAAGAACGCCCAGGTGGCACCGAGCACAGCACCGGCCAGGTAGACGGGCTTGCGGCCGATGCGGTCGGAAAGCCGGCCGACCTGCGGAATCACGATGAAGTGCACGACGTGCGCGATGAGCAGGGCGATCAGCAACTGCCCCGTGTCGTATTCGTGCACGGTCTTCAGGTAGACGATCGTGAAACTCACGATGATGTAATACAGGATGTTCTCGGCGAACCGCAGCCCCATGGCTCCGAGGATACCCTTCGGGTACTTGCGCACGACCTCGAGCACGCCGTAGTTGACGGCCTTCTCTGCTTCGACCTGTGCGCGGGCCTCGAGAAAGATCGGGGCTTCGCTGACATGGGTGCGAATGTAGTAACCGATCACGACGATGATCGCAGAGAGCCAGAAGGCCACACGCCAGCCCCAGCTGAGGAACTGCTCGGGCGGAAGGATCCACGTCATAGTGAGCAGCACGAGCGTGGCGAGCAGGTTGCCCAACGGAACGGCGGCCTGCGGCCAGCTCGACCAGAAACCGCGGGACTGGTTCGGGCTGTGCTCGGCGACCAGGAGAACGGCGCCGCCCCACTCACCACCGACGGCGAAGCCCTGGATGAAGCGGAGGGCCACGAGCAGCGCCGGAGCCCAGTAGCCGATGGTGTCGAAGCCGGGCAGACAGCCCATCAGGAAGGTGGCGGCACCGACCATGATGATCGTCACCTGCAGGGTGTGCTTGCGTCCGAGCTTGTCCCCGATCTGACCGAAGACGATGCCACCAAGCGGGCGGGCGATGAATCCGACAGCATAGGTGAGGAACGCGGCGATGATGCCGTCAAGCTCACTGCCGGCGTTAGGAAAAAAGACCGTGCCGAAAACCAGGCTGGCGGCAGTCGCGTAGAGGAAGAACTCGTACCATTCCACGACCGTGCCGACCATGGAAGCGGCGACAATCTTCTTGAGGCCGGATTTCTCGGTTTCGCTGCCAGCGGTGCGCGTGGCCTTGCCGGAACAGGCAGACCCAACGCGTTGATTGACACTCATTGTCTGTCTCCTTTGTGTCGTCAATGACACGTACTTGGCGTGAGGTGTGCGGGAAGGATTCGGTCGTCTACAACAGAAGCACGACTTGACTGAGTATTCACGCACGACGGGCGGGCAACAAGAGCCAAAACGACAGAACGCGTGTGCATAATTGCAGATATGACCTTTCCAGCGATCGGTACCGCTCCCAATCCCGACGATCTGCTCATCTTTCTGGCCGTCGCCCGCACCGGCCGGTTCACCACCGCGGCGGAGAGCCTGGGCCTGAACCACACCACCGTGTCGCGGCGCATCGCGGCCCTCGAAAAGGCCCTCGACGGTCGTCTGCTGGCGCGCGCAGTCGGCGGCTGGGAGCTGACCGAGCTCGGAGAACGCGCACGCACCGCGGCCGAGGGAGTGGAATCCGCCGTCACCCTGCTGCGTGGCTCCGACAGTGAAGCCCAACAGATCTCCGGGGTGGTGCGTATGTCGGCGACGGACGGCTTCAGCGCTTACATCGCGGCTCCGGCCGTGGCAACCCTGCAGCGACGGCATCCGCTGTTGCGGGTAGAAATCGTCACCGTCACCCGCCGCGCCCTGCAGCACCGTTCGGGGCTGGACATCGAGATCGTCGTCGGTGAACCCCAGGTGCACCGGGCCGAGTCCATTCTGCTCGGCTACTACAACCTCGGAATGTACGCCTCACGCCAGTACCTGAAGACCCACGGCACACCGACCACCATCGCCGAGCTGACCGAGCATCCGCTGGTCTATTTTGTGGATTCGATGCTTCAGGTCGACGACCTCGACGCCCCCCGGCGGCTCGTCCCGCAGATGCGGGAGTCGCTCAGCTCCACCAACGTGTTCGTGCATGTCGAGGGAACCAGGGCCGGCGCCGGAATCGGATTCCTACCCTGCTTCATGGCCGATCAGCACAAAGATCTAGTGCGCCTGCTGCCGGAAGATTTTCAGGAACGACTGCCGTACTGGATGGTCCTCCGCACCGAGTCACTGCGGCTGCCGGCGGTGGCGGCGCTCGTCGCTGCGCTCCGCGCCCAGATGGAGTCCTATGCGGCAGCGCTGCTCGGCAACGACCCCACCATCTAGACTAGGAACACACCCGCGGGAGTGGTGGAATTGGCAGACACGCAGGATTTAGGTTCCTGTGCTTTCGAGCGTGGGGGTTCAAGTCCCCTCTCCCGCACATGGTCCCTATTTCAGCACTCGACAGCACGTTGAACGACGTACTCTCACATACGGGCGCCGTTCTGTTCTACCTGCTCATTTGGGGTCTGGTCTTCGCCGGAACAGCACTTTTTCTGGGCGTGTTCATTCCGTTCATCACCGGTGACTCGCTGTTGTTCGGTTCCGGCCTCGTGGCCGCTTCCACGGGCAACATCAACATCGTGATCCTGGTCATCGGCACCGGCATCGCGGCGCTCCTCGGCGACCAGGTAGGGTTTCTGCTCGGTCGTCGCTACGGGCGCGGCTACCTCGAACGTCACGGCGGTCGACGTACCCAGTCCGCGATCATCAAAACCGAATCCTTTTACCGCAAGTTCGGCTGGTGGTCGGTGGTCATCGCCCGATTCATGCCGTGGGCTCGGGTCTTCGTTCCGGTGGTCGCCGGCGTCGGCCGCATGAATTACTACAAATTTCTCACCAGCAATCTGCTCGGAGCACTCTCCTGGGGCGTCGGGCTCACCCTCACCGGCTATTACGCGGCGACGATCCCCGGCGTCAAGAGTGCGGCGTACATTATCGCGGGCGTGCTCATCACGGCGTCGATCGTGGTCGGGTTTCGCACCTGGCGCATCGACCGCGCCCAGCGTAAAGCGGATGCCACGGCCAGAGACCTCGAAATCAGCCCCCCAGTCGGCTGACTTACCCCCTGTTTCAGGGGGTGGCGGCCCGGCATTTTCTCACCATGAGGCGATACCCTGTGTCTCGGCATCCGCCGTCGTTACCCGAACGTCTGCCCCCCGCCGACTGGAGTTCCCCGCGTGATTCACACCGCACTGATTCCCTGGCTCGACCCGACGCACATCATCGAGTCGGCCGGCCCCTGGGCCCTGCTCGTCGTCTGCGCGATCGTCTTTGCCGAGACCGGCCTCCTGGTCGGGTTTCTGCTGCCGGGCGACACCCTGCTGGTCATCACAGGACTGCTCGCCTTTCCCGCCGCCGGCGTCATCCGGATCGACATCTGGTGGGTGGCGCTGGCAATCGGCTTCGCGGCCTTCCTCGGCGGTGAGGTGGGCTATCTGATCGGGCATAAATTCGGTCCCCGCGTCTTTGAACGCAAGGAATCCGGCCTGTTCAGCATCAAGAACGTAGACCGCACGAACGCATTCTTCGTGCGATTCGGCGGCGTCGCCGTCATCGTCGCCCGGTTCGTACCGATCGTGCGCACTTTCGCACCGGTCGCCGCCGGCGTCGGCCACATGGACTACCGTAAATACACCCTATACAACTTGATCGGTGCACTGCTCTGGGGCGCCGGCCTCACCTTCGGCGGATACTTCCTGGGCTACATTCCACCGGTGGCCGAATTCGTCACGAAGTACATCGACCTGATCCTGCTCGGCGCAGTGGTCGTCACCCTCATCCCCACGGTGTACCACTACGTGCTGTCCGTCGTGAAGGCCCGCCGGCTGCGCGGCCAGCCCACGAGCGAGACCGGCAGCCACCTGCTCGACCCCGAGACGTTCAAGACCAACCACAACGGACGCCACGAGGGCTGATCCGAACCTGATCGCCAGCAACTCAACGGTGCTGGTGGTCTTCGTGCTCGGCATGCTCGGCCGGTTCCAGCTGAAACGTCGAGTGCGCCACGTCGAAGTGTGTGCTGAGACATCCGGACAGCTCATCGAGCAGAGCGTCAGTGCCGCGTGCGAGCACCGTCGCCTCCACGACAATGTGCGCGGTGAACACATGGGCTCCGCTGGTGATGGCCCAGACATGCACATCGTGCACGGCGACCACACCGGCAGTGCCGAGGAGATGGCGTCGAATCTCGGAAATATCCGTGTCGGCCGGCGTCGATTGGCTGAACACGCGCACCACGTCACGAAGCAGCACAAAGGCGCGCGGCACGATCATGGCGGCGATGACCAGCGAGGCGACGGCATCCGCCCCGGTAAAACCGGTCAGGAGGATGACGATGGCCGCGACGATCACGGCGACCGACCCGAGCGCGTCCCCGAGTACCTCGAGGTAGGCGCCGCGCATGTTGATCGACCCAGCGGCCGCCGGGCGCAGCAGCATTATTCCGGCGATGTTCGCCGCCAGCCCGATGATGGCGAAGATGAGCATGGGAGTGGGCAGCACCGCGCTCTCGCTCGGACTAATGAGGCGCGCGATCGCGGCGACCCAAACGGCGCCGGCCACGCCGAGCAGAATCAGACCGTTGATCAGCGCGCCGAACACCTCGGCCCGTTGAAAGCCAAAGGTGGCCCGGTCGGTCGCCGGACGTGCCGCGACCACGGTAGCGGTCAGAGCGACGATGAGCCCGAACAGGTCGGAGAGCATGTGGCCAGCATCGGCCAGCAGCGCGAGCGATCCGGTCAGAGCGGCACCGATCACTTCGAGCAGCAGCACGGACGCCACGATGCCGATGGCGAGGGTCAGTCGCCGCCTGTTCGAGCCGGTGCCGTGCGCGTGATCGTGGCCCATGGCTCAAGATTAGGGCGGGGAGAGGCCGGTCGCCAGCCGCTGGGCTAGTTGGGAATGAATGCCGTTCTCAGCACGCTAGGCCTGACCGAGAACCTCGCGCAGCACCGGTACGAGACCCTCCAACGCGATCGCCCGATGACTGACCTGGTTCTTCACGTGGGCCGACAACTCGGCGGCCGAAATGGCGTAGCCCTCGGGCAGAAAGATCGGGTCGTAGCCGAACCCGTTGGCGCCGGCCGGTTCGAACAGAAGCTGCCCCGGCCATTCGCCGGTCACGGCCCGCTCGGTACCGTCGGGCAGGGCGAGGGCGGCCACACAGGTAAAGTGGGCGTCGCGGTGTTCCTCGGGAACGTCACTAAGCTGCCAGAGCAGCAGGCGCAGGTTCTCGCCGGCGTCCTTGGCTGGCCCCGACCAACGCGCCGAGAAGATTCCGGGTGCCCCGCCGAGAATGTCGACGCAGATGCCCGAGTCGTCAGCGATCGCCGGCAGTCCGGTGTGCGCTGCGGCGGCACGAGCCTTGATCAGGGCATTTTCGGTGAAGCTGATGCCGTCCTCGACCGGTTCGGGGCCGTCATAGGCGAGCACCTCCACACCGGGAAGTTGCGGGGCCAGAATGCGCCGAAGTTCCTCGACCTTATGGGCGTTGTGGGTGGCCAGAACGATCTGCACGGTCAGTTCACCAGCGCGCTGGTCTGGAATTCGGTCAGGGTGACGGCGCCCTTCAGTGCGAGGTCGAGCAGAGTGTCGAGCTCGCTGCGGTCGAACGGCGCAGCCTCGGCGGTACCCTGCACCTCGACGAACTTGCCGCGCCCGGTGACGACGACGTTCATGTCGGTGTCGGCGCGCACGTCTTCGGTGTAAGCGAGGTCGAGCATGGGCACCCCGCCGATGATGCCGACGGACACGGCCGAGACACTGTCAATGAGCGGCTGCGCCTTCTGCGAGATGAACTTCTTGGTGCGTCCCCACTCGAGGGCGTCGGCGAGGGCTACATAGGCGCCGGTAATGGCTGCGGTGCGGGTCCCGCCATCGGCCTGAAGAACGTCGCAGTCGAGCACGAGGGTGTTCTCGCCGAGCGCCTTCATGTCAACGACGGCGCGCAGGCTGCGGCCGATCAGGCGGCTGATCTCGTGGGTGCGACCGCCGATCTTGCCCTTGACCGATTCGCGGTCCATGCGGCTGTTGGTCGAACGCGGCAGCATCGAGTACTCAGCGGTGACCCAGCCCTTGCCCTTGCCGCTCATCCAGCGCGGAACGCCGTTGGTGAACGACGCCGTGCAGAGCACCTTGGTGCGGCCGTAGGAGATCAAGGCCGATCCTTCGGCCTGGTCGCTCCAGCCACGCTCGATCGTGATCGGGCGCAGTTCGTCGTTGCTGCGCCCGTCGGCGCGCAGGGTTTCGGTCACGGTGTACTCCTAATGTTTCGGGTGTAGTGGGGACTGTGGGGGCAGGCCACTGGCTACTGCCAGCTCGGCGAGGTTGAGCGTGCCGGTCTCGATCAGGTCGACCCGGCTGACCTCCGGCCCGATCAGGCGATGGGCGAGGGCCAGAAAGTCCTCGGCGCTGTCGCCGGTGGCCTCGTACCGGTAGCTGGGCGGGCTGGTGCGTGAACGTTCCAGGCCTTGGCTCACGAGCACCCGATAGACGTCATTGGCCGTTTCGGTGTCGCTTGAGACGAGGGTGACGCCCTCCCCCATCACGTAGGAGATGGCGCCGCGCAGAAAGGGATAGTGGGTGCAGCCGAGCACGAGGGTGTCGACCTGCGCTGCGCGGAGCGGCGCGAGGTATTCCTCGGCGACGGCGAGTACCTCGTCACCGGTCGTGACTCCGGCCTCGACGAACTCGACGAAGCGCGGGCAGGCCTGGCTAAACAGGGTGATCTGGGGCGCGGCGGCAAAGGCATCATTGTAGGCGCGCGAGTTGACGGTGCCGAGGGTGCCGATGACCCCCACGCGCTGGTTGCGAGTGGTGGCGACGGCGCGGCGCACAGCGGGCTGAATAACCTCGATCACGGGCACGCTGTAGCGTTCGCGGGCATCCCGCAGCATCGCTGCTGACGCGGTGTTGCAGGCGATCACGAGCAGTTTCACGTCGTGCGCCACGAGATCGTCGAGCACGTCGAGGGCGAATCCCCGCACGTCGGCGATCTTCTTCGGCCCGTACGGCGAGTGGGCCGTGTCACCGATATACAGAATGGATTCGTTGGGTAACTGGTCCTTGATCGCCCGGGCGACGGTCAGGCCGCCCACTCCGGAATCGAAAATACCAATCGGTGCATCCGTCACGGAGATCAAGCCTAGCCCGACCAAGCGGATAAGCTGTGCCGGGTGACCCCGTCCCCCGCGTTCCTCGCTCCAGCACACCGTGGCCCAGCCGGCCTCACACCAGCACTGCGCACCGATCGGTACGAGCTCACCATGGTGGATGCCGCCATCCAGAGCGGCACCGCCGATCGTGCCTGCATGTTCGAGGCCTTCGCCCGCCGCCTGCCAGCCGGTCGCCGCTACGGCATCGTTGCCGGCACCGGTCGCCTGCTCGAGCTGATTCGTCAGTTTCGCTTCGACACCGACGAGCTGACCTGGCTCGCCGAGAACTCGGTCGTACGCACTCCCACCCTCGACTATCTGGCCGATTATTCCTTCAGCGGTAATGTCTGGGGCTACCAAGAGGGTGAAGCCTATTTTCCCGGATCGCCCCTCCTACTGGTGGAGAGCACCTTCGCCGAGGGCGTCATTCTGGAGACCCTCATTCTCAGTGTGCTCAACTACGACATCTCCGTTGCCAGCGCCGCCGCGCGCATGGTCTCGGTGAGCCTCGGCCGCCCGATCGCCGAGATGGGATCCCGGCGCACCAACGAGCACTCGGCGGTCGCCGCCGCCCGCGCCGCTTTCATCGCCGGCTTCGCATCGACCAGCAATCTGGAGGCCGGCCGCCAGTGGGGTCTGCCGACCATGGGTACCGCGGCCCACTCGTTCATTTTGCTGCACGACAGCGAGGAGGAAGCGTTCCAGGCGCAAGTGGATGCCTTTGGTTCCGCCACGACACTTCTCGTTGACACCTACGATGTACCGGCCGGCATCGCCCTGGCGGTCAAAATCGCCGGGCCGGACCTCGGCTCGATTCGCATCGACTCTGGCGATCTGCCCACCGTCGTTGCCGCAGCACGCGCGCAGCTCGACGCACTCGGCGCGGTCAACACGAAGATCACGGTCACCAGCGACCTCGACGAATTCGCCATCGCGGCCCTGTCCGCCAGTCCGGTGGACGCCTTCGGCGTCGGTACCTCCGTCGTCACCGGGTCGGGCGAACCGGCCGCCGGCCTGGTCTACAAGCTGGTCGCGCACAAGGGCCACGGCGACGACTGGATCTCCGTCGCGAAAACGTCGACCGCGAAGTTCTCCATCGGCGGCCGCAAGGATGCACTCCGCCGAGTGGATGCCGTCGGTACCGCCCAGGAAGAAATCGTGCTGCTCGGCGACGGCCCCGGTAGCCCGTCCGACTCCGGCAGCGGCCTGGAGCGGGCGCTGCTGGTTCCGCTGATCCAGGACGGCCGTGTCGACGAACGGTACCTGGGAGCAGCCGGAACGCTGCGCGCACGCGCACACAACGCATCCGTTATGCAGGAACTGCCAATCGAGGCTTTTCGATTGGGGCGCGGCGAAGCCGTTATACCCACCTCATACCGCTAGCCGCGGAGCTACTTGTCCTTCATCTTCTCGTAGATGGCCTTGCAGGTCGGGCACACCGGAAACTTCTCCGGGTCACGGCCCGGTAGCCATTTCTTGCCGCACAGGGCTTTGACCGGCTTGCCCGAAATGGCAGATTCGAGAATCTTGTCTTTCGGGACGTAGTGCGAGAACCGTTCGTGATCGCCGGGCTCGATCTGCTCCTGGTTCAGGAGTTCTTCGAGCTCACGGTCGAGCGTGGACGTTCCGCCGCCGGGCTGGCCGGGTTCTGCAATGCTCGCACGAATTTCAGTCATGGGAACAGTCTAAGCAGTCGGCCGGTCAGGCGCGCTGGGCGGAGGCGAGCATCTCCGGACCGCGCCGGTCGAAGGCGCGAGATCCGACCCAGATTCCCACGACCACGGCGAGGAGGCCGAGGCCAAGGCCCGCGCCGAGCGCGCGCAGATGCCAGGCCGGATCCTCGAAGATTCCGAGGTAGGCGAAGATGAGCGCGGGCAGCGCCACCACGATCGATCCGGTGAAGGTCAGCGACTGCACCAGCGCCGAAGCGGTTTCTGAGGCCTGCGGCTGGGCGAACGGGCTGTCACCGGGTTTGGTCACCGGGTACGGAAAGCGGGTGGACGTATAGCTGGAGAAACCCAAACCAGCCAAGAGGATGCACGTGCTCACCCCCAGCATTGACGGCAACACCGACCAGTCTCCGTAGAACGAAATACTGATGGCCGAGCCAATACCGATGAGCAGGATGCCGATGACGAGCGCGGGAACGAGCCGGCCGATACGGTCGGCCACGCCGCGCGTTCCGGAAGCCACGTGCAGCCAGATGGCCGTGCTGTCGTAGGCGACGTCGTTGTGCATGGTCCAGCCGAGAAAAATGCACATGAGCGGCACTGGCACGAGAGCGAGGTAGTGCAGCGGCACGCCGACGATACTCAGCGGCAGGATCGCGATGATCGGAACGATCGGAATCATGATCAGCGACACCCAGTACCGCGAGTCGCGCGCCCAATAGGTGAAGGTGCGTGCGGCGATCGCGCCAACGGAACTGTGCGGCAACCGGTCGAACCAGCCCAGCCCTGAGTACTGCTTCGCCGCGGCCTCACGGCCAGGCGAGACCAGCATGCGGGCAACGACGAGCTGCCAAATGAGCCACAGGGTGTAGGCAGAAACCGCAGCGATGAGCAGCTTGAGAATGGCAGCGCCCCAGGCGCCTGTGGAGGCATCCCCTGGAGCAGCCCACGCTGCGCCGAGCGGCGTCCAGCCCAAAATCGTGGCGAGGGTGGCCAGCAGGCCACGGCCATGGCGACCCCAGTCCGTGCTGAGCAGCACCACAACGAGTGGAGAAATCACGACCAGCAGGACGACACCGATCATGCCGGTGAATTCCCGCGAGCGTCTGGTCGACAGGAGGAAGGCTGCCAGGGATGCGCTCACCCGCGACAGCAGAATGCAGGTCGCGAGGATCAGCGCGGCGGATACCAGAGCGAGCAGGGTCTGTCCGATGCCGCGCGACCAGGTGAAAATGGTGCCGAGCAGCACGATCGAAAGGGTGAGCGCCGGAACGCCGATCAGCGCCGAGCCGGCCAGACCGAGCGACAATGAACGGTTGGAAATTCCGAGGAACGCAAATTTGCGTGGGTCCATGCTGTCGTCGATGCCGACCACGATCGGGATGACCAGAAAGCCCAGCGCCACGGCCGATCCGGCCACAGTGAGCGAATCACGAATGAGTGCGGGGTCTCCGACGAACCGCAGGGTGATCAGCGCAACGAAAATTGTGATGGCGACGCCGAGGCCGTAGAGCAGTCCGACGACGAGGCCGACGACCTGCCAAGGACTACGACGGAACAGGTTGGCGAGCAGCCGGAGTTTCAGTCCGAAAAATTGTGCAACCATTCCATGCCCTCCGCGACCTTGCGCCCGCCGGCGAGTTCGACGAACCGATCTTCCAGCGTCTTCTCTCCGCGCACCTCGTCGACGGTTCCCGCCGCCAGGACACGGCCCTGCACGATGATGGCAACGTGATCGCAGACGCGCTGGATCAGGTCCATGCCATGGCTGGACAGCACGACGGTTCCGCCGGCGGCGACGTACTTCTGCAAAATCTCGGTGACGTTGACCGCGGAAACCGGGTCGACCGACTCGAACGGCTCGTCGAGCACGAGCACGCGCGGGGAATGAATCATGGCGCAGGCGAGGGCGATCTTCTTGGTCATTCCGGAGGAGTAGTCGGCGACCAGACGGTTGAGGGCGTCCTCGAGGCCGAACGCTGCTGCCAGGTCGGTCGAGCGGGCGCGCACGGTGTCGTTGTCGAGGCCGCGCAGGGTGCCCGCGTAATAGAGGAGTTGTGCACCGGTGAGGCGGTCAAAGAGGCGAAGTCGGTCGGGCAGAACGCCCATCACGCGCTTGGCCTCATTGGGCCGAGCCCAGACGTCGATACCGTGGACCAGGACTTTTCCGGCGGTGGGCCGCAGCAGCCCGGTGATCATCGATAGGGTCGTGGTCTTTCCGGCCCCGTTCGGCCCGACGATGCCATAGAACGAACCGGCTCGAACGCTGAGGTCGAGATCGGCGACCGCGACGTTGTGACCGTACCTCTTCACGAGTCCGACGGCTTCAATGACGATCGGGGCTTGCACGATCGAAGTCGCATCGGCGGCCGGCTGCACGGTCGGCTTCACGTCTCGGGGGCTAACGGACTTCACGGCTGGCTGTGCGGCCGTGCTGAGAGTGTCCGTGGTGGGCGTTGTCTGGACGGCCGGATCGCTGGTCGGTTCCGGCAGCGGTGCCACCGGCGTGGCAAGCGACGCTTCCGCTTCGATCGTGACGAGCGCATCGCGGGTCGCGTAGGGCCGTGTGGTTTCGTCGGTGGAATTCTCGGCGAGCGTCTGTTGATTCGGCCTGACCGACCCGGCAACGGCAGGGGATTTCGGCGTCGTCGGTTTCTTCGGCGTCGTCGACGTGCTCACGGTCGGCTTGCGCACCGCTGGTTTACGCACCGCGGGTTTGCGCGCTGCTGGTTGACGCACGCCGGCAGCCGGCCTGACAGTAGCCGCCTTGGCCACCGCAGGCTTGGCAGCAGGCTTCACCGCTGCCGGTTTGTCGGCAGTCGGCTTGGAAACAGCAGGCCGGACAGCAGCTGGCCTGGTAGTCGCCGTCGTGCGCACGGCTGGCTCACGCACCGCCGGTTTGCGCACGGCTGGTTTGCGCACGGCTGGCTTGCTGGCCAACGGCTTAGCGGCGAGCGGCGCCGTCGACTCGGCTGCGCGGTTCGCGACAGACTCGTCGTCACGTTCGGGGTTGGGCGGCATAAAAGTCACTCCGCTAACCTACCAAGGACCGCTGCCCGGGGGCGCGGAAGACGTCGCAGCCACCGTTTCAACCTGTGAGCACGCTCCACGCCGGGTCACGAAATGGACACGTGCTGAGCAGATTCTTCCTACGGAACGACCCAACAGGTTATGGTGAGATTGACATAACGGTGTGTCTTTACGTGAACATGTGGGTGAATCCTAAGCAAACTCTTCGCAACTGAGTGGGTTTTGCGGCGTAGCCCCAACCATTCTTGAGGAGATAATCGTGACGACGCAGGCAAAAGTGCGCGCAGTCAAGACGCAAGTTGTCATTCTGGCGGCCGGCATGGGCAGCCGCCTTGGGCGTTCGCTGCCCAAGCCGCTCACCGAACTGAACGACGGCCGCACGATCATGCAGCAGCAGTTCGACAACATCAACCACGCCTTCGGCAACGCTGCCAAGGTCACGATCGTCGTCGGGTACAAACTCGAGCACATCATCGAAGCGTTCCCGCAGGCCTCCTTCGTCTACAACGAAGAGTACGATCAGACCAACACGTCGAAGAGCCTGCTACGCGCCCTGCAAGCGTCGAAGCCCGGCGGAGTGCTCTGGATGAACGGCGACGTCGTCTTTGACCCGGCCATTCTCGACCGCGCGGCCGCCATGATGGCCCGCGACCAGTCTTTCGTCACCGTCAACACCGACAAAGTGTCCGATGAAGAGGTCAAGTACACCACGAGTGCCGAAGGCTACATCAAGGAACTCTCCAAGACCGTCAAGGGCGGCCTCGGCGAAGCCGTCGGCATCAACTACGTGTCGAGCGCCGACAAGGCCACCCTCATCCGACAGCTAAGCAAGGTGGCCGACCAGGATTACTTCGAACGCGGCATCGAGCTGGCCATCGAGCAGAACCGCATGCTGGTGGAGCCGGTGAACATCTCCGATTTCTACGCCGTCGAGGTGGACTTCGCTGAAGACCTTGAGCGCGCCAACCTGTTCGTCTAACCGACACACCACACGACAAAACCCTCACGCTTCGGCGTGGGGGTTTTGTCGTTCTGGAAAGGTTTAACCGTTGCCATCGTGCCCACACGTCGCGGGTACAAGACGCCCCGAGTGAAGCCGGTGCTGATCGCGACGGGACCCATGCACGTGCGGTCGTGGTATGCCGACGTCGGCATAAGTCGTGGGACATTGCCGATCTGCGCACTCCGTGGCGAGGGAAGCCTTCAAGGCCCACTCGATCTTCGACATCTGGTCTCGCAAGATCGTCGGCTTCCGGGTCGAGAAGCGCGAGAGCAACCATCTAGCGGTGGACATGTTCGAGACCGCGTGGCGAGAGGCCGACCGCAAGCGTGAGCTCACACTACACGCCCACCACCAGAAGAACCCGGAATGATTCCGCACACAACCGAAAACACCCGCGCGAGCTGGCGTCGTCGGGATCAATTTGCCCGAGAAAATCGCCAGAAATCAACCCACGTGAGTCAAAACAGCTTGACGTTGATACTGGAAACAGCCGTTCGGGGCATGACCCTCAACTTGGCTGTCGGCCCCGCGAAGGGTCTGTCTTTGCTTTCGGCTTGCCCGGCGGATGCCGGATTCGCTCCACGCAAGGTAGAGAATGAAGGTGTCGAAGTGGGTCGACAGAACGATCGAACAAAAATGTGAGCGCGCCGCTGGCGTAGATTTGAACGAGGAGACTTTCAGAGGATGGACCGACGTGGCGAAGGATAGCTTGACCGACGACCGCGACACTCTAGAGGTCGAGACCGTGGTGTTGGTCGCCGAGGACGGAACGCCCATCGGTACGGCCGACAAAGCGCTCGTGCATGACCTCGATACTCCCCTGCACCTTGCTTTTTCCTGCCATGTCTTCGATGAGCACGGGCGCATTTTGGTCACCAGACGGGCGCTGATAAAAAAGGCCTGGCCCGGCGTGTGGACAAACTCCTTCTGCGGTCACCCGGCACCCGGTGAAACCCTGGCGGATGCTGCCCTGCGCCGGGCGAGCCATGAACTCGGCATCGGGCTGACCGAACTCACCCTGGTCTTGCCCGATTTTCGGTACCGTGCAGTCGACGCGGCGGGAATCGTGGAAAACGAAATATGCCCGGTTTTCACGGCAGTCACGGACTCGACGGTTGAGCCCCGTGCCGACGAGGTCATGGAATGGCGGTGGGTGCCTCGCGACGACCTTGTGATGGCGGTGCGCACCACCCCGTGGGCGTTCAGCCCCTGGCTGACCCTGCAACTTCCCCTGCTCTTCCCGCACGACTAGTTCGGCCCGATCGAACTCGGTTGTTTCACCCGCGAGAGTCAGCCCGGGACGAAAATGGCCACGTGAACGCTGCATCGGCATCCGGAGTTGCCCGCAATGTTGTGGTCAGTGCGCCGCTTCGCGCTTGGGCTCGAGATTATTCTGGTGACCGTCGGCATCGGCCTGGCCGCCCACTGTTTTGCGCGAGTCGGGCGCGCCCGACTCTAACCGGTGTCAACAGCAGCTCGCGGCTATGCCGCCCATCATTCTGCCAGAGCCTGGCCTCGTTTCTCAGGGAGTCCGAAGGTGCCGAGCGCGGCAACCACGAAGAACCCCGCGAAAACTGCGAAAAGCAGCCCCGTCCCGCCGGCCTCGCGCAGTAGGGGCACGGCCAGTGGTGCAAGGATGGCGGCAACGCGGCCACTGCCGGCCGCCCACCCCGCGCCAGTAGCCCGAATGCGAGTGGGATAAACCTCCGGTGTCACCGCGTAAAGCGCTCCCCACGCTCCGAGGTTGAAGAACGAGAGCAACATGCCCGCTGCGATCACTTGGCTGGTATCCGTTGCGATGCCAAACAGGGCAGCCGAACTGGCGGAGCCGATCAGGAAGACAGCGAGGGTGCTACGTCGGCCCCACCGTTCGATCAGATACGCCGATGCGGCATAGCCCGGAAGCTGCGCCACGGTGATGATCAACGTATACGCGAAGGAACGCACCAGCGAGAAGCCGGAGGCGACCAGCACGGTAGGCAACCAGATGAAAGCACCGTAATAGGAGAAGTTCACGCAGAACCAGACCAACCACAGGGCGGCCGTTCGGCCACGCAGGCTCGGCGACCACAGCGCGGCGAAGCCCCCTGTGGAATCTTTTCGTTCGACTCCGCCCTGAACGGCCGGGTCCGATTCTGGGGGCGGAACCGTTACTTTGGCCGAGAGTTCGAATCGGCGAACGGTCGACTCTGCCTTTACAAACCGCCCACGCGACTCGAGAAAACGAACCGACTCCGGAAGTCGCAGGCGCACGAACACGGCGTAGAGTGCCGGGGCCGCACCGACAGCCAAGGCCCAGCGCCATCCGTTCTCTGATGACGGCACGACGAGAAATCCGATCACGGCCGCTATGGTCCAGCCAATCGCCCAGAACGATTCCAGCAGCACGATGATGCGACCGCGAATCCGTGGCGGCGCGAACTCGCTAACGAGGGTCGAGGCGACCGGAAGCTCGGCTCCCAGACCGAGCCCCACGAGGAATCGCCAGGCGATCAGCACGGCCACCGATCCGGAAAGAGCGGATGCTCCCGTCGCCACGCCGTAAACGAGGAGGGTCAGCGCAAATACCTGGCGGCGTCCGATGCGGTCGGCCAATAGTCCACCGAGAACGGCGCCCACTGCCATGCCGACGAAACCGGCGGACGCGATCCAGGATAATTCCATGCCGGTCGTGTTCCATTGCACCGCTAATTGGGCCAGCACGAAGGAGATGAGCCCCACATCCATGGCATCCAACGCCCAGCCCAGGCCGGAGCCGACCAGAAGACGTCGATGCTCCCGCGTAAACGGCAGGGCATCCAATCGGGCGGTACGCGTCAATCGTGCCGGGACGTTCACGGGCACTGCTCGATTGACATTTGCGGGAACTTCGGCCACACGGTTTCCACTTCACTTGGACCAGAACAATCAACCAATATTTTACGCGCGTGATTACCGTGGCACCGAGCCCCGGCGCGGCAGCCGAGAAACGGTTACTGTGGCTGCGGCGCCTGCGTCTGGCGGGACGATCACGACTTGCCTGGCCGGAATATCGCAGCCGGCCGTTCGCACCAAAAGTTCGGCCGTTGGATCGGTGCCGCGTTTGATGACCGCGAGCGCGACCGTACCTAATTCGAAATGCCGGGCGACCGAAGTCACCCGCCCGACGATCTGGTCCGCACCGTCTTTGTTCGGTGCCACAACTTCGTCGCCGCGCGAGGGCCGCACACTGTGTTTATCAATACTGTGCGCATCTTCCGGGTAGAGCATCACGAGCCGGCGCGGGGGATGACCGATGTTGTGCACCTTGGCCACTGTCTGCTGGCCGCGATAACCGCCCTTGTTCAGGTGCACGGCTGTGCGCAACCAATCAAGTTCATGGGGAATCGTCTTTTCATCAACCTCCGAGGAAAAATGCGGCCGCCAGGCTGCTATGCGCAAGGCCTCGAGGGCGTCCAGTCCAGCGACAGGAATATCGGAGGCGACGATCCCCGCCAGGGCGCTTCGCGGCACCAATACCTCGCTGTAGGTCCAGCCCGCCGCCGGATGCCTGGTCGCCTTCGCGTACTGAAATCCACCCGGGCCAACGCTCATCCACCGGTCCCGCCAGACCACGGGAAGCCCATGAGGGGCCGTCACCGGAAGCGTCGGCTGGCCGAGGGTGCCGATGGTCGCGAATTCGATGGAACGATCCATCAGTTCTACCCGCAGCGCGAATTGCATGCTGCCCAACCATGTGAGCAGCCCTGCTACTTCGTTTCGCTCCAGCAGCAGCCACAGATCGGTTCCGTCATCAAACAGGCGCACCGCATAGTCGATCCGCCCGGTCATATTGAGTAGAAGGGTCTCCGAGGATTCGCCTTGCGCCAAACCGGCGACACTCTGGCTGGTCAATGAATTTATCCAGCTGAGGCGATCTGGACCGCTGATGGTAATCACGGCCCGGTGTGAGAGGTCCACGATCGCGGTTCCTGCAGCCAGTGCGCGCTGCTCGGCGAGCGGGTCCCCATAGTGGGCGGCCACTCCGGCATCGACCGCCTGGTTCGCACCGACCGCGCCGGGCCGGTTCAGAAATTCGTTGAACACGACCGGCGCGTTCCCGACGGAGATCTGCGGAGCGAGCATTCCCTGCGTTGAATTCATCTGTCTCCATTGGGCGCCATCAACTGCCCGATATTGTCGTGCCTGGTTAGTACATTCCGAGTTGGAGCCGAGCGGCTTCCGACATCCTGTCCTGGCCCCACGGTGGGTCCCAGACCAGTTCGATATCGATCTCGCCGACGCCCGGAACCGCCTGAATTGCGGTGCGGGCATCCTCTTTGAGCACATCGCCCATGCCGCAGCCCGGAGCGGTCATTGACATGTTGACTTCGACCCGGTGGGTGCCATCGGGCAGCGGCTCCGCCTGGCACAGATAGATCAGACCCAGATCGACAACATTGATCGGAATTTCCGGGTCGAACACGTTCTTGAGCGCATCGAGCACCTGGTCCAGGTCAAACGGACCGTCATTCATATTCACGGTTTCGGCGACCGGTCGGCTCAGACCGAGCGCGGCCGAGTCTTCGGCACTGATCCGAACGAGGTAGCCCATTGCGGTTTGGACGGTGACGCTCGCACCGAGGGTTTGCGTTATGACAACCTGCTCGCCGGCCTGAAGCAGCATCGGCTGCCCGCCCGGAATCACCGTCGCCTGGCAGCTGTGTTCGAGTTCGACGATCTTGTATTGGCCTGAGTCCATCGGCTACTTCTCCGTCCCGACGACACGGCTGCCGTCCGCGCGGTCGTCACCTTCCAGCGCATTGCGCAACGCCTGCCAGGCCAGGGAGGCGCACTTGACCCGGGTCGGGTACTCCCAGACGCCAGAGAGCACCGCGAGCTTGCCCACCTCGGCCAATGCCGCTTCCCCCTCGGATTCGCTGGTGAGCATGGTGTGCACGCGAGCGAACAGCGTCAGGGCTTCCTCCTCTGCCAGACCCTTGACGGCCATGGTCATCATGGAAGCGGATGCCTGGGAAATGGTGCATCCGCTCCCCGTGAAGGCAACGTCGGTGATGACGCCGTCGGTGAGTTGAATGGCGAGAGTCAACTGATCGCCGCATAGCGGGTTAACGGCCTCGATCGAGCACGTCGCACGGTCGATTGTGCGAAAATTCCGTGGCCGGCGGCCATGGTCGATGATCATTTCCTGATAAAGACCCGCGATTCCCGCACTCACCGAAGCGATCCCTGCGCCGGCCGTCATGGAGCGACCACAGTGGCGTCACTCCCGAACCGGGTGGCGACCACGCGTTCCAACTGGGCGCGCAGTGGATCCAACTCGATCCGGTCCACCATTTCGTGTACAAACGCGTAGATGAGCAGGCCCCTGGCCGCTTCCAGCGGGATGGCACGCGTCTGAAGGTAGAGCAGAGCCTCCTCATCCATTTGGCCCACCGCAGCACCGTGCGTGCACTTCACATCATCGGTATAGATTTCCAGCCGGGGCCTGGTGTCAACTTCGGCGCGGTCGGAGAGCAGTAAGTTCTTGTTCTTCTGGTTCGCATCGGTACCGTCAGCGCCATGGCGAACCATAATGTGGCCGTTGAACACACCGTGTGCCCGGCCGTCCAACACTCCCTTATACAGCTGGTGGCTGGTGCAGTCTGTCGCGGCGTGATCGACGAAGATCGTGTTGTCGTGGAGTTGATCGCCCTGGGGCAGGTAGACGCCGTCGAGGCTGACCTCGGCGCCGACGCCATCCAGTTGAACTCGCACCTCGTGCCGGGCGATGCTGGCGCCGAGCATGATGGAACGGGAAGAGAATCGGCTGCCCCGCCCTTGCCGCACGGACAGCAGCGCCACATGGAAAGCACTCGTCGGCTCGTTTTGCACCTTGTAGTGCTCAATGTGGGCGTCTTCGGCGAGGAGGAGTTCGGTGACGGCGTTGGTGCAATACACGTCGGAATCGACCCCGGCGTAGGTCTCGACGATCGTGGCACGAGAGTGCGAATCGGCGATTATCACCGAACGTGGACTGGATATCAGCGGGACTCCACCGGTGTCGGAGAAGTAGACCAGCTGAATCGGCTCGTCCACGATGGTGCCGCTGGGAAGATGAATGAATGCGCCATCCTCGGCCAGAGCGTCATTGAATGCTGCGAAGGCGTGACGCACTCCCGGTGCATGCGCGAAAAAGGGTTCGAGGCGGTCGGGCCCGGCTGCCAGCACCGCGGCCAGGGTCGTGACGACCGCACCGGCCGGCACCCCGGTCACTCGCGAGAATTCGGACGAGAAATGGCCGTTGACGAAGACCAACCGTGGACCACCGAGATCGACCGCAGCCTCGTCGATCATTTCTGCCGTCACCCGGCTGCCAGATGCCACCGTGGCGGCATCGAACGGTACGGCGAGGATCGGGGCCAACCCGGTGTATTTCCAGTCCTCATCCTTGTGGGTCGGGAAGCCGTGCTCACCCACCCACTGGAGGGCGGCTACCCGCGCCTCGGCGAGCCAGGCGGGATCACGCGCGCCGAGCCGAGGTTCGAAGCCAGCGAGCACTCCGCTGGCCGCGCTCAGAACGGTCATCGCGATATCCCGGCCGTGCTCAATCGACCTGCGTCAGCTTCCTGCGTACCGGTGTAGCCGTGCGCTTCGAGCTCGACGGCCAGGTCCTTGCCCCCGGAACGCACGATCCGGCCGGCGGTCATCACGTGCACCTGGTCGGGCACGATGTAGTCCAGAAGGCGCTGGTGGTGCGTGATGACAAGCATGCTGCGGCCTTCGCTCCGGAGGGCGTTCACCCCGCTGGCGACCACCCTTAGAGCGTCGATGTCCAAACCGGAGTCGGTCTCATCCAAAATCGCGAGTTTGGGTTCCAGGATCGCCATTTGCAGGATCTCGTTGCGTTTCTTTTCACCGCCGGAGAATCCTTCGTTGACCGAGCGATTCATGAAGGTCTGGTCCATCTCAACGAGCTTCATCTTCTCCTGAGCCAGCGCAAGAAAGTCCACCGGATCCAGTTCTTCTTCTCCACGCTGGCGGCGCAGGGAGTTCAAGGCCGTGCGCATGAAGTACATGTTTCCGACGCCGGGAATCTCGACCGGATGTTGGAAGGCCAGGAATACACCGGCGGCAGCGCGCTCTTCCGGTGACAAGGTCAGCAGGTCCTGACCCTCATACGTGACGCTGCCAGAGACCTGGTACCCCTCGCGGCCGATCAATACACTGGCCAAGGTGCTTTTTCCCGAACCGTTCGGGCCCATGATCGCGTGCACCTCACCCGGTTTCAGTTGCAGGTTCACCCCTCGCAATATTTCTTTGTCCTCGATACTGGCGTGCAGTTCTTCGATTTTCAGCATTAGCCAACGCTTCCTTCCAGGCTTACGGTTAACAGTTTTTGCGCCTCAACGGCGAATTCCATGGGCAGCATCTTGAATACTTCACGGCAGAAACCGTTCACAATCATCGACACCGCCTCTTCTTCCGGGATACCCCTCTGCCGGCAGTACAGGAGTTGTTCCTCGCCGATTTTGGAGGTCGATGCCTCGTGCTCAACCTGCCCGGTCTGGTTCTTCACCTCGATGTACGGAAGCGTGTGTGCACCGCTGTCCTTGCCGATTAACAGCGAATCGCACTGGGTGAAGTTGCGGGCTCCGACGGCCGAATGTCGCATGTCCACCAGACCGCGGTAGGTGTTCTGCCCGTGACCGGCTGAAATAGCCTTCGAGATGATGGTGCTCTTGGTGTTCTTGCCGATGTGCACCATCTTGCTGCCGGTATCCGCTTGCTGACGTCTGGCCGTCAATGCCACCGAGTAGAACTCGCCGACCGAGTTGTTACCCTTAAGAACCACGCCGGGGTACTTCCAGGTGATCGAGGAGCCGGTTTCCACCTGGGTCCAGGAAATCTTTGCGTTGCGGCCGGAAGCCATACCCCGTTTGGTGACGAAGTTGTACACGCCGCCGTTGCCGTCGGCATCTCCGGGATACCAGTTCTGCACCGTCGAGTACTTGATCTGGGCATCGTCCAGTGCCACCAGCTCAACCACGGCGGCGTGCAGCTGGTTCGTGTCACGAACGGGTGCCGTGCAGCCCTCGAGGTAGCTGACATAAGCGCCCTCTTCGGCGATGATCAGGGTTCGCTCGAACTGGCCGGTGTCGGCGGCGTTGATGCGGAAGTAGGTGGACAGCTCCATCGGGCAGCGCACGCCCTTAGGGATGTAACAGAACGAACCGTCGGTGAACACCGCAGCGTTCAGGCAGGCGAAGAAGTTGTCGTTGTACGGAACCACGGAACCGAGGTACTGACGCACCAGATCCGGATGCTCCTGAACGGCTTCCGAGAAGGAGCAGAAGATCACTCCAACCTCGGCCAACTTGTCTTTGAACGTCGTGGCAACCGAGACCGAATCGACGATCGCGTCGACCGCCACGCCGCTGAGACGCTCCTGCTCACCGAGCGAAATGCCGAGCTTGTCGAACATCTCCCGCAGCTCCGGGTCGACCTCGTCCATGCTCTCCACGCGTTTTTTCGGCTTGGGAGCGGCGTAGTAAATGATGTCCTGGTAGTCGACCGGCCCATAGGTCACGTGCTGCCAGGTCGGTGCCGTGAGCGTGGTCCAGTGCCGGTAGGCACGGAGCCGCCATTCCAACAGCCAATCCGGCTCATTTTTCTTGCTCGAAATCAGTCGGATGATGTCTTCGTTCAGCCCGCGGGGTGCGACGTCAGTTTCGAGATCGGTCACAAATCCATACTGGTATTCCTGGTTCGCTAATTCGCGGACCTCGTCAGAGATACCAGTCGAGGTTGTGGGTGCACTCATTTCGTCTCCATGTCAGTTGTTGTTGGCTGCGAGCAGCCCGATCGTTTCGGTCAGCGACGCTGTGAGGGAAGTGCCGCGATCAGCGGGTGATCCTTGGCGTATGGGCCGACCTTGGCCGCTCCACCCGGGGAGCCGATGTCGTCGAAGAACTCAACGTTGGCCTTGTAGTAGTCGGCCCACTGCTCCGGCACGTCATCTTCGTAGAAGATCGCCTCGACCGGGCAGACTGGTTCACAGGCTCCGCAGTCGATGCACTCATCGGGGTGGATGTAGAGCGCCCGGTCACCCTCATAAATGCAATCGACGGGGCATTCATCAATACATGCCCTGTCCTTGACGTCCACGCAGGGCAAGGCGATGACGTAGGTCACAGTACCTCCACCCCGAACACCGCCGGGACCTGGTCGAGAGCGTTGAGCAACACGGTGATCTCGGCCACCGTGTTGTAGGCCGCGAAGGTCACTCGCGTGGTCGCGGCCACGTCCAGACGCTGGTGCAATGGCCAGGCGCAGTGGTGGCCGACTCGCACCGCGACTCCGGCATCGTCGAGGATTTGGCCAACGTCGTGCGCGTGCACGCCGTCGACCACGAAAGACACCACACCGGTACGGTCCGCACCGTCGGCCGGTCCGACGACACGGATCCAGGGGCGTTGGGCCAGGCCGGCCAGCAGGACTTCGGTGAGGGCCTGCTCATGGGCGCTCACCCGTGGCATCCCCAACCGGGTCAGGTAATCACAGGCCGCAGCCAGGCCAACGGCCTGCGCGGCCACCGGGACACCCGCCTCGAAACGTTGCGGCGGCGCGGCGTAGGTTGAGCCTTCCATGTGCACGGTGTGGATCATCGAGCCTCCGGTGAGGAAGGGGGGCATGGCTTCCAGGAGGCCAGAGCGGCCCCAGAGCACACCGACCCCGAGGGGGCCGAACATTTTGTGGCCACTGAAGGCAAGAAAGTCGACGTCGAGATCGACGACGTCGATCCCCAGGTGCGGCACCGACTGGCTGGCGTCGAGCACGGTCAGAGCCCCGACCTTCCGGGCCCGAGCCACAATGGCCGAAACCGGATTGATGGTACCCAAAACATTGGACACGTGCGTGAAGGCGACCACCTTGGTACGGTCGCTGATCACCGTCTCCAGATCGTTCAGGTTTAAGCGACCGTCATCGGTGACACCGATCCACCGCAGGGTAGCGCCGCTGCGCCGGGCAAGTTCCTGCCAGGGAATGAGATTGGCATGATGCTCCATCTCGGTGATCACGATCTCGTCGCCCACGCCGAGCTTGAAGCGCGCCGCGACATCCGCTTCGACGCCGTCCATGGCCCCGGTAGCGGCCGCGTTGCTGAACGAATACGCCACGAGATTCAGGGCTTCGGTAGCGTTCTTGGTGAACACCACCTCGTTAGTTTGTGCGCCGATGAAGCGTGCAACGGTCGCGCGCGCCGATTCAAATGCTTCGGTGGCTTCCTCGGCCAGCTGATGAGCACCACGGTGAACCGCGGAGTTGTGTTGCTCATAGAAGGTGCGTTCGGCATCGAGTACCTGGTGCGGTTTGTGTGACGTGGCCCCGGAGTCGAGGTACACCAATGGTTTCCCGCCACGGACGAGACGCGAGAGAATCGGGAAATCGCTACGGATGGCGGCCGACTCCTCGATGCTGAATGCCGCGTTCGCGCCGACGTCAGAATTGATGGCCTCGGGGCGGGTGATCGGATGCACTCCCGTGATTAGTCCTGCACTGGTACTCATGCATTTGTCCCGTCGTTACAATTGTTCGTGTCGGAGCTGGTAGTCGTGGCCAGAGCGTCAAGGGGGATGAACGTCGCGCAGCTGTGTGCGCCCCCAGCCAGAGTCGTGCGTCGTTGAACCGGAACTCCGAGCAGCCGGGAGAATGCCTCGGTCTCGGCGTCGCAGAACTCCGGAAACTCGGCCGCGACATGCAGAACGGGGCAGTGCCCCTGACACAGCTGCACACCATTCGCTGGCAGGTCAGCTCCGACCGGCCGGATCGTCGCCGCGAAACCTTCATCGCTCAGTACCGACGCCAGTGCCTCTGCACGGGCGCGGACATCTCCGCCGGTCGAGGGCAGTTGTGCGGCGTAGCCTCGCTCGAGTTGTGCGCTGCGTTCACGGGCGAACTCGCCAACGGCATCCGCTCCGGCGCGTTCGGCGAGAAAGCGTAACGCCGAGGTCGCCACATCGGCGTAGTCAGCCCCCAGACCGGCATGACCGGACGCGGAGAGGACATAGGCGCGGGCCGGCCGGCCGCGGCCACCTGACGTAGCGGGCACGTGTTCTTCGACGGCCCCTTCCTCGGCGAGCTGGTCGAGGTGGCGGCGAACGGCGGCGGGCGTCAGTCCCAAGCGCGCGGCCAGATCGGCTGCGGTCAGTGGGCCATCCTCGGCGAGCATCTGCCGCACGCGGTCCCAGGTGCGTTCCTCCAGACCATTCGCTCCAGGGTTCGACCCGTCTGTGCCAGCGGTTCCGCGGCGGTGAGCTATTAACATGACATAAGCATGTCCTAATTCAGCTCGGCTGGCAAGTTAACGCGCCGGTCCACCGTCTGGCAGCAACTAGAGTCGAGCAGGCGGTGGGGTCGTTACCCTCGAGTCAAAGGGGAACGCGTGCTTTTTCGCCAACTGGAATATTTTGTCGCTGTCGCACGGGAACGACACTTCGCGCACGCGGCTGCGGCCTGTCACGTTTCCCAGCCCGCCCTTTCCGCGGGAATCAGCAAGCTGGAGCAGGAACTCAATGTCTCACTGATCAACCGTGGTCATGCTTTTGAGGGGTTGACGCCGGAGGGAGAACTCGTGGTGATGTGGGCCAAACGGATTGTGGCGGAGCGTGACACGCTCAAGGCGGAGGTTCACGCTCTCAAATCCGGCGTGACCGGCGTACTGCGTCTTGGCGTCGTGCCCAGCGCATCGACAACGGTCGCGCTACCGGTTGCGGCGTTCTGTGCCGCGCATCCGCTGGGCGCGACACCTGCCAAACCGGCGTCACAGAAAGAGGCCACATGGCCAAGATTCTTCTCGTCCTCTACCCAGATTCCGTCACCGGGTACCCGCCGCAGTGCGCACGCGACAGCATCCCTGTACTTGATAACTACCCAGAACGGGAGCTCACGAGCGCTGACATCGTGATTTCCCAACCGTTCTGGCCGGCCTATTTGACCGCAGAAAGGATCGCGAAGGCGCCAAAATTGAAGCTCGCGATCACGGCCGGCATCGGTTCGGATCACGTTGATCTCGACGCAACAATCAGCCACGGCATCACCGTGGTCGAAGAGACCTATAGCAACAGCATCAGTGTCGCCGAGCACGCTGTCATGCAAGTCCTCGCTCTCGTTCGCAACTACCTCCCCTCGCACCAATGGGTCGTCAATGGTGGCTGGAACATAGCCGACAGCGTCGAGCGCGCCTATGACATCGAGGGAATGAACGTCGGTGTCATCGCGGCCAGCCGCATCGGTCGTGCCGTTCTGCGCCGACTCGCACCCTTTGATGTTCACCTGCACGACACCGACAAGAACAGGCTGTCCCCGAAATCGAGGGCGAACTTGGGCTGACCTTCCACCCGGATGCGGCCTCGCTCGTGCGGGCCGTCGACGTGGTATCGATCCATGCACCGCTGCATCCACAGACGCATCACCTCTTCGACGACGCCCTGATCTCATCAATGAAACGAGGCTCGTACATCGTGAACACGGCCCGAGCCGAGATCACCGACCGTGACGCGATCGTTCGCGCGTTGGAGTCCGGGCAAATCGCCGGATATGCCGGCGACGTCTGGTATCCGCAGCCGCCAGCGGCCGACCACCCCTGGCGCACGATGCCGCACAACGGCATGACCCGCCACGTGTCCGGGTCGACTCTGTCCGCTCAGACAGCGAGAGCACCGATGTAGTACTGGGGAACGCCGCGGTGACTGCGGTGGAATTACAATCCGCTGGTTTGGAACTGCTGCCCGGGTCCAGTGCCGAGGTCGCAAACACGTGCCGCGAGCGCCGGGTCACCGCAGAAACACCGGTTTTACCGGTGGGCGGCGAGCAACTCGCGGGTGAACGGATGCTGCGGCGCCGCAAAGAGATCGACCGCCGGCCCCTGCTCCACAACAACGCCCTCCTTCATCACGAGGATCTCGTGGCTCAGTGCCCGAACCACGGCGAGGTCGTGCGAGATGAACACCATGGCGAGTCCGGTGGATTCCTGGAGAGAGGCCAGCAGCGCGAGCACCTGGGATTGAACCTGCGCGTCGAGCGCCGAGACCGGCTCGTCGCACACCAGGATGCTCGGCCGCCGGGCGAGCGCCCTGGCGATCGCCACGCGCTGCCGCTGCCCGCCGGAGAGCTCGTGCGCGCGCCGGCCAAGCAGCCCGGTCGCCAGCGCCACCTGCGCGAGCAATTCCACCGCCCGAGCCGTGCGCCACCGGCGCGGAATCCCGTCGAGAGCGATAGCCTCCGACAGAATCTGCAGCACCGTCGCCCGCGGGTCGAAGGCGCTCAGCGAGTCCTGGTGAATGATCTGGAGACGTCCCCGCCGGGCCCGGCGCTGGGATTCCGGCAGGCCGCTCCAGGGCTCGCCGTGCAGCAGCACCGAACCGTGGTCGGGCGACTGCGTGCCCAGCAGCATCCGTGCCACGGTGCTCTTTCCCGAGCCTGACTCGCCCACGATACCCACGGTGTGGCCTGCTCGCAGTTCGAACGAGACCCCGTCGACGGCTGTCAGCGTTCCGTATGCCTTGGCGAGGTCGTGTGCAGCGAGCACCACGGGGCCCGGCTTCGGCGCCGTGGCCGTGCCCAGCGCGGCAGCGGCCAGCAACTGACGAGTATACGGATGCTGCGGCGCGGCAAACAGGGCGTCCGCGGCCTGCACTTCCACGAATCGGCCGTCCTTCATGACCGCCACCTGGTCGGCCAGCTGGCAGATGATCGACAGGTCATGGCTGATCAGCAACAGGGCGAGGCCAGATTCCTTCAGCTCACGCAGCAGTCGCACGACCTGCGCCTGCACCGTCGCGTCGAGAGCTGTCGTGGGTTCGTCGGCGATCAGCAGCGACGGCGATGCCGCCAGTGCCGCGGCGATAAGCGCGCGCTGGCGCAGCCCGCCGGAGAGCTCGTGCGGGTACTGCCGGGCACGCCGGGCCGGATCGGGCATGGCCACCTGCCGGAGCAGCTGCAGCACGCGGCGAGAACGGTCGACACGGCCGAGCTGCGGTTCGTGCACCTCGAGCGGTTCGGCCACCTCGGCGCCCACTCGGCGCAGCGGGTCGAGAGAGACCAGAGCGTCCTGGCTCACGAGCCCGACCCGCGCCCCACGGAGGCCCCGCCAGCCTTGCGGGGAGAGGGCTCGGGCGTCGACGCCGGCCACCGTCAGTTCGTCAGCGGTGACCCCGGTGCCGGCGAGCCCGATCAGGCTACGCGCGGTCAGGGTCTTACCGGCACCGGACTCCCCCACGATGCCGAGGCACTGCCCAGCCTCGATGCGAAACGACACCCCATCGACCACGGCGGCCCCGCCCGGCACGACGACGCGCAGGTTGCGCACACTCACGACGCTCATCGTTGCCGCCCCGCCGCGCTGGCCTGCAGGTGCCGTCCGAGAACGCTCGTCGAGACCACGGTCGCGGTGATCACGAGTCCAGGGAACACAGCGATCCACCAGGCTGTAGCGAGAAAGTTGCGTCCCTCGGAGAGAATGAGCCCCCACTCCGGTGTGGGCGGCTTCGGTCCGAGGCCGAGAAAACTGAGGCCGGCGGCGGCCGTGATGGCTGTGCCGATTCCCATTGTGGCCATAACAAGCAACGGCCCGAGCGTGTTCGGCACCACGTGCCGCAGCACGGTGACCGCCGGCGACACCCCGAGTGTGCGGGCGGCCTCCACGTAGCCGGCCCGCTTCACCACCAGGGTCTGTACCCGGGCGACGCGGGCATACGACGGAATCACCGCGATGGCGACCGCGATCAGCAGACTCGCCTCCCCCGGCCCGATGATCGCTATCACGATCAGCGCTAGCAGAAACTCCGGAAACGCCATCACGATCTCGATCGCCCGGCTCACTACACCGTCGCCGACCCGGCGCATCAGCCCGGCCAGAGAGCCGATCACCAGGCCCGCCAGGAGGGCAATCAGGGTAGCCCCGAAGCCGATCGCGAGCGAGTAGCGCGAGCCATAGATGACACGTGCGAACACGTCGCGGCCGGCCTGGTCGGTTCCAAACGGATGCCCAGGGCCGGGCGCCAGCAGCGCAGCGCCGATGTCCGTGCGCACGGGATCAGCCCCGGTGAACAACCGAGGAAACAATGCGGACAGCAAGAGGAGCAGTAGGAGGCCGGCGGCCACCCAGAGGGCCGGTGTGGGCATCCGGGTCACGCGTCGGGTGCGGGCGGTTCGGGAGCGCGCGGCGGCGAGAATGCTCACGCGTAGGCCTGCTCGGTCGCCAGGCGCGGGTCGAGACGGTCGGCCACGAAGTCGACCAGCAGGTTGACCAACGAGAACGACACTGCGGCGAGCACAATAATGCCCAGCACCACAGGCACATCCCGATTGACGATGGCGTTCAGGGCCACGCGTCCGAGTCCGGGACGGGCGAAGACGGTCTCTACCAGCACCGAACCGCCGAGCAAGGAACCGACGATGTAACCCGTGAGGGTGACGCTGTTCGCTGCGGCGTGGCGCAGGGTATGCCGCAGCACGAGGCGGGTCTGGCTCGCTCCACGGGCGCGCACGGTGTCGACGAAGGGCAGAGCGGCCGCGTCGTCGAGGCCCTGGCGCAACACCTGGCTGAGAATGCCGGCCACCGGAATGGCGAGGGTCACGGCGGGCAGCACGAGCGCGCCGAACCCGGCGGTGGCGACCACGGGGAACCAACCCAGTCCAAAGCCGAAAACACCAATCAGCACCAGGCCGATCCAAAACGTGGGCGAGGACACCGCCACGAGCTCGAGCAGGCCAGCCACCGGGCCGGTGCGCCTGCCGCGGCCGAGCAGCGCCGACGCGAACGCGAGCAGCACGGCGAACGAGATGGCGAGGCCCATCAGTTGCATCGTCGGCGCGAGTTGCTGGCCGATCACCGCGGCGACGGGTTGCTGCATGCGATACGACGTGCCGAGGTCACCCTGCAGCAGGCGGCCGAGGTAGTGGAAATACTGCAGGAGAAGCGGGTCGGCGAGGCCCCAGTCTGCTCGGATCTGGTCGCGCACTCGCTGCGACACGTTGCCGAGCCCCACGAGCACGTTCACCGGGTCGCCGGGGATCAACCGCAGCGAGAAGAAGCCCACGGTGGCGGCGCCCCACACCACGAGGATCATGCCGCCGATCCGGCCGGCCAGGCGGGCGCCCGGTCGGCCGGATCGACGCGCACGGCCCTCGCGGTGCGCGGTCACGGCGCGGTCGTGAGGGACGCCTCGTAGAAGAGCGGCTGCCCGTACAGATCGAAGCTCAGGTTCTCGATGGTCTTGCTGTAGGCGGTGATGGCGGTGGGTACCGTGATCGGCACCATGACCACATGGGTCGCGTTCCACTGCTGCAGCTGCTGGTAGAGCGCTTCGCGTTCGGTCGGATCGCTCGTGGCGATGGCGTCGTCGAGCAGCTGGTCGACGACCGGGTCGGCCGTAGACGAGCCGTTCTTATAGCCGCCGCTGTGCAGGTGGGCGCGCAGGACGTCGGCGTCGACGCTGGGGAAACTCCAGTCGGACAGGTCATAGTCGCGTGCTTCGAAGGCCTCGTAGTATTGGGCGATCTCACGGTTGTCGCGCACGATTTCGAACCCGATGTCGCGCAGGTCAGACTGCACCACGTCGCCGAGGCTTGCGTTGGCGTCGGAGACCGGGGTGTAGGCGAGCCACTGGGCGCTCAGTCGGGCTCCACCTTTGGTGCGGTAGCCCTCGGAGTCGCGCTCGGTCCAGCCGGACGCATCAAGCAGCGCATTGGCCTGGTCTGGGTCGAACGCCCAGCTGTCTTCGAGGCTCGGGTCGTAGGAGTTGGGCGTGGCCGGGGAGAGGATACTCCAGGCGCGCTCCGCTTGTCCCTGGTAGATGGTCTCGACGGCCGGACCGATGTCGACCCCGAGCGCGAAGGCACGGCGCACGTTCTCGTCGGCGAAGACGCCGTGCGCCCCGTTCAGGAACAGGGTGTACGGCAGGCCAGGCATCGTCACGTTCTGGATGGAGAAGTCGTCGCCGATCTGGCTGACTGTGTTCGGAGTGATGTCGCTGGCGATCTGCGCCTGGCCGCTCGTGAGGGCGCCCGTGCGCACCGAGGATTCGGGAAGGATGCGGAACTCGAGCGTGTCGATGGCGGGCGCGCCCTGATGAGAGCTGCCCTCCGGCGCCCAGTCGTAGTTTTCATTTGCGGTGAAGACGATGCTCTGGTCTGGCGTATATTCGCTCAGCACGTAAGGTCCGGTTCCCACCGAAATGCCCGGTCCACCGGCCGAAAGCTGCGCCGCGTTGTCCCGCAGAGTGGCCGGCGAGTAGAAGCCAAGCTTGGCGGTGCTCACCGCCTGCAGGAATGGCGCGTACGGCTGGCTGAAGTTCACCCGAACGGTGAATTCGTCGATGACCTCGGTGCCAGCGTAGAAGCCGCCGGTTTCGGCGTACCCGATCAGACTGGCAGCATCCGCTGACGCCGTCTCTGGGGCGACGACGTGCTCGAAATTAGCCTTGACGGCCTCGGCGTTGAAGGGTTCGCCGTCGTGGAACGTGACATCGCCCCGCAGATCGAACGTGTAGTGCAGGCCGTCGTCCGAGATCTGCCAGGACGTGGCGAGCCATGGCACGAACGAGCCGTCGGCTTTCTCATAGACGAGGGAGTCGAAGGAGTTGCGCATCACGAGGGCGGTGGCCTGGAACGCCGACGAGTGGATGTCCATCTTGCCGCCGCTGAGCGTGCCGCCGTTGATGGCGTAGGTCAGCGTATTCGCGTTGGCGGGGGCATTCGGGGAGGTGGCAGCGCATCCGGAAACCAGAGCGATGGCGGCAATGACGGCGGCGGCGGCGCGAAGTCGGGATGTTGAATGTGCGCGAGTGCGCATAGGTGGGGTCTCTTCTCAGGTACTGGTCGAACGGTGACGCATGTTGACTCCGCCTGGCGGTGGGCTATTAACATGACGTAAGCATGTCCTAATTTAACAGCGACAGCAAATGACCGTCACCAACTATCTACCGAATCTCGGTCAGGTAGGTGGTGTAACCGGCCCCGCGCAAGGCGGCACGGATCGGTTCGGCGCCAGCGGACCCAGCCACGGCGATCATCGCGCCGCCTCCGCCTCCGCCGGTCAGCTTGGCACCGAGAGCACCGGCCCGGCGGGCGATGGCGACCATCTGCTCGAGCTCGGGACTCGAGACTTGCAGGGCATTGAGCAGGCCCTGGTTGATGTTCATCAGCTCGCCCAGTTCGACAGTGTCGCCCCGGCGCAGGGCGTCGGCCCCATCCCCGACCAGGGAGTCGATCTGATCGAAGATCGCATCGTAACGCGCGGGGCGCTGCTGCCACGCCGCGCGCACGGCGGCCACGGTGTGCGAGGTCAGGGCGTGCATACCGGTGAGACCGATCACGATCGGGATCGGATTCGGTGTGACGATGTCGCGAATTTCGTGACCACTCGGAGCATCCGTTTTTTTAAAAAGAATCGGCCGGCCGAACGTGGCAACGGTGTTGTCGATGCCGGACGGTGTGCCGTGCACGATCTTTTCGCACTCAAATGCCAGACTCGACACTTGCTCGTCGCTGAGCCGAATGGAGAAGCACTCGGCGGTCGCCCGGACGAGAGCGACGGCGAACGCGGCCGACGCCCCTAGACCGCTCGCTCGCGGCAGCTCAGAAAACACGTCGACCCGCACGCCGGATTGCGGCAAACCCAGACGTGCGGCGATCAACGTGGCGACCCGGTGCGAGACGTCGGCGCTGATCGGTTCCTGCACCGAACCATCCGCGTCCCAGTCGGTGATGATCGGCGCCTGCCCAGGCGTACCGCGCCCGACCTCGGCGCGCACCGTGAGGCCGATGGGCGCGGCGATGGCCCGCCGACCGTACACCACGGAGTGTTCCCCGAGCAGGATGATCTTGCCGTAACCGACGTGCCCGCCCGCACCCTGCGGTGCACGCGTGGGGGGCATGGCTGTTACTACGGCGGCGGGGGCGCTGGCGGCCAGCGGCGGGGCTTCAAGGTCTGCCAGAATTTGCCGCGCCTTCCACACCTTGATCTCGCCGCCGACGACGAGCTGCTCCACAACCTCATCGAAGCGCGCCGGGCTGGTGCCGGCGGCCACCGCGACCGCCCGGGCGTGCAAGCGCATGTGCCCGTGTTGGATTCCCGTGGTGGAGAGCGCTTTGAGCGCGGCCAGGTTTTGGGCCAGCCCCGCCGCCGCCATGACCTCGGCCAGTTCGCGCGCCGACCCGATTCTCAGGATGCTGTGGGCGATTCGCACGGCCGGGTTTGATTCCACCTGCCCGCCGACCGTGCCCACCTTGAGCGGCATCGTCAGCTCGCCGACCAGGTCACCAGCCGAGTTCGCCCGCCAGGTCGACAACGGCGCGTAGTGCTCACCGCGAGCGGCATAGGCGTGGGCGGCCGCTTCGATGGCTCGCCAGTCGTTGCCGGTCGCGATCGCGACGGCGTCGATGCCGTTCATGATGCCCTTGTTGTGGGTGGTAGCCCGGTAGGGATCCAGCTCGGCGAATTCGGCAGCCAGAATGATGCCGTCACGAACGCGGTCACCGGAGTACTCCCCGGTGGCCAGCGCTGCCTGCGGGATAACCGCGCGGGCACGCACGAGGGCACGATCAGTCAGGTTCGAGAGAATGCGCAGGAACACCCGCCCCGTGCTGATTTGCTCGACCAGGGGCGCAATGCTCTCGCACATTGAGTTGACGAGATTCGCCCCCATCGCATCGCGGGTGTCGACCAGCAGGTGCACGACCAGCAGCTCACCGTTCTGCGCCGTCGCTCCCCGCAAATACACCTCGACACCGCGCGCGCCGCCGCCGCGGGCGACCATCTTCGCGTGGCCGCTGTTGGCGAGCCGCAGAATTTGTTCCGTCTGCGCGAGCAGAGCTAGACGCGCCAACGCCGGGTCGGCGACGTCAACGACCTGCACCTGGCCGATTAGCAGCGGCTCATCGGCCGTGCTGGTAAAACCGCCGTTTTGGCGCACCAGAAGTGCGGTGGAACTGACCGCCGCCACGATGGACGGTTCCTCCACCACCATGGGAATCAGGTAGTCGCGACCGTTGATCTGAAAATTGAGCCCGAGCCCCATTGGCAGGGAAAACACGCCGATCACGTTTTCGGTCAGTCGGTCAGCGGTTTCGGCGTCGAGCAGCCCGGTACCCGGCTGCAACATGGCATAGTCGGCATCGTTCAACGTGCCGCGTTTGTGCAACAAATCCAGTCGTTTCTGCACCGACAGCTGATAGAACTTCGCGATGCGGGAGCCGGTCATGACCGGGCCCCTGGCGCGCCGAATTTCAACGGCACAACGGATGCCCCGGCGTCGGCCAGCGCACTTTCGAGGCGTTCGGCGGGCGCGCCGCTCGCGCTGAAGGCGAGCCCGACGTCGCCGCCGCCGGCGCCGGAGGTCTTGAACACGCCGCCAGCACGCTCGGCCACCGCGCGTAGCTCAAGGTGGCGCTCGGTCACGATGCCGGCCTGGGCGTGGGCGTCGAGCAGGGCCAGCGCCGTGAAGTAGTCATCGACCAGGCGCAGAAAACCGTCGCGGTCGGCGAGCGCTGAGTGCGCCGAGTGGGCGAGGCGGATCAGGCGCGCCAGGTCCTGGTCGTGCTGCGCCGGATTCTGCACGGCAAAATCGTTGACCCGACCGACCAGATCGGTCGTCGCCGAGCCAGCACCGGTAACCACGGCCACAAGGCTGAGGTCGCTGGGCCACTGCATCTGCACGGGCGGAGTCTCGACGGTGTAGGAGAGCAGACCGCCGTACACGCTCGCGGCGACATCTCCGCCGCTGCCCGTGCCGTGTTGCGCGGCCCGATGGGCCGAATGAGCCAGAGTGAACAGCGCCTCCCGATCGAGGTGAAGCCCGGAGGCCTCTGCCAGGGCCGCAGTGAGCGCGCTGGCCACCGCGGCGCTTGATCCGAGCCCCAATTTATGGCCATCGCGCACGAATGACGAGCTGTCCATGCTGATCTCAAACGGGCCAGAGCCGGCTGTACCCGCCCGCACCGCCACACGCACCGCGTCGAACAGGCGCAGGGTCGAACGGGTATCCGCGTCGAGGGTGGCGGGAAGACGACCTTCCTCATCGAGGTCGAGATGCTGGATGCCCACGCTGGGGGCGTGCAGCCGCCACGACCCGGCAGGTATGACGGTAACGGTCACCCGACGATCGACGGCTGCCAGCAGCGCCGGCGCCCCGTGCAAGACGGCATACTCCCCAAGCAGAAACAATTTTCCGGGTGCCGACGACGAAAAGGATGCCACGTCAGTCCAACCGGTAGGCGCTCGGGCCGAGAGCACTCGGGCGTACCTCGTGCACTCCGGCAACGTTCGACAGCGCCTCCTGAACCAGGGGCACATCCCCGGGTAGGCAGAGCACCTTCAGCTGCGGCCCGGCGTCGATGGTGAAGTAGGCCGGCACGCCGGACGCGCGCAGATCCCGAACGGCGTGCATCGCCGCGACCGTCGCGGCGTTCCAATAGATCAGCGCCGGCCGGGTGGTCAGCATCAGGGCGTGCAGCTTGAGGCAGTTGTACTCGGAGAGTTCGCCCAGCCGCACGAAGTCGCGGGCGGCGATCGCGGCCCGCATATCAGCGAGATCACCGGGGGCCGTCGCCAGCCAGGCCGGATAGAACGGTGAACTGGCAGCGCTAGCCCCCATTCCGACGGTGGAGGTGATCGTTTTCGCACCCAGCTCGGTAATGACGACAACCACGGCGAGCGGCCAGTCCGCGCCGGTCAGCAGCTGCACGGCGTAGGAATCCGAGCCGTCAGCGGCGCTGCCGGCATGCATCTGGGCGTAGCCCCCGAAGATGGAACGGGCGGCCGAACCGGAGCCGTGCCTGGCCAGAATCGACAGTTGCCGGTCGGTGAGCGTGAGCCCGGCAGCGCCACTGGCAGCGACGGCGAGAGCGGCGAAACCGGATGCCGACGAGGCCAGCCCGGCTCCGGTCGGAAAATTGTTCGCGGACTCCACGACGGCGAACAGGTGCGTTCCTCGGGCCTGACGCACGAGATCGAGAACGCGGGCGACCTTGGTGGCCTCCTGCCGGCATCCGCTCAGCCAGAATTCATCGGCAGCGAGACCCGAACGAAAGGTCACCCGGGTATCAGTGAAGAGGGCATCGAGTGTGACGGAGATGGATCCGACCGCGGGGGTATTGAGAACGACATCGTTCTTGCCCCAATATTTGACCAGCGCGATATTGCTATGTGCGCGGGCGCGCGCCGTAGCGCCGGCCTCGAGGGTCTGTGACACAGGGCTGCTCCGATCGGTTCTGCCTCTATTTTAGCCGGGAGCCCCGACGGCATCCGGCCGAACCAGCCCGCGCCGGACTACTCGCAGCTTCGCCGACTAAAATGACGGTGTGTTCACGACCCGGTGCGGTCAAGCAAGCACCTGAAAAGTTAAGTAGACTCCGTTGGCTCTTGGAATAAGTGGTTTTTCCCTCTATCTCCCGCCGTATCGCGTGCAGCTCGAAGCGTGGTGTGCCTGGAATGACCAGCCGTGGGAGAAATTCCGCTCGGTGGTCGGCCGAAGTTTTCGCATGCGCGCCCCCGCGCAGAGCGTGTACACCTTTGCCGCCAATGCGGTGTGGCGCCTGATTCGGGACTACGACATCGACCCGTCCCAGGTTGGGCTTCTCGCGCTCGGCACCGAGTCGAGCACCGACAATTCTGCCGGCGCGGTCATCGTCAAGGGCATGGTCAATGAGGCCCTGGCCGCGGCCGGCCTGCCTCAGTTGGCTCGGGACTGCGAAGTGCCCGAATTCAAACAGGCCTGCCTGGGCGGCGTCTACGGCGTGAAAGCTGCGCTGCGCTATCTGGCAACGGATGGCCGCGGTCGCCAGGCCATCGTGGTGTGCGCCGATATTGCGGAGTACGCGCGCGGCGGCAGCGGAGAGCCCACGCAGGGTGCCGGCGCGGTCGCGATGCTGCTGGAGAGCGACGCGCGCCTGCTCGAAGTGGACCTCGCCGCAGCCGGCAGCGACTCCGACTACCGCGTGGCCGATTTTCGCAAGCCGTTTGCCCGTTTTCGCAATCAGCCGGCGCGCGATGACGGACAGGTGCAGGATCTGCCCATGTTCAACGGGCACTATTCCACCAGCTGCTACATCGATGCCACCCACCACGCCATGACGGCCATGCTGGAGAAACGCCCCGGCCGAAGCCTCGACTATTTTCACGACATCGACGCGGTTTTCATGCACCGCCCATACCACCAGATGCCGACGACCGGGTGGGTCATGGCCTTCCTGTTCGCTCTGGCTCATGATGACGACGGTCATGACCAATTGCGCGCACTCGCTGCCGACGCCGGTGTCGATGCCGATCTGCTCCTCGAGGAGCTGCTCGCGCCATCACCGTTTCACGGTAACGGCGCCGATCTCGCCGAAAACACCGGCGACGTTTTTCCCCTGGCCCGCAAGGTGCGCAACCAGCTGCGCAAAACCCCGCTCTGGGACACGCTCGTCGAGGACAAGCTCAGGCTGGGCTCCGAAGCCATGCGCGACCTCGGCAATCTTTACACCGCTGCCCTTCCGGCCTGGCTCGCCGCTGGCCTGCAGGAGGCCCTGACCGATCGCATCGAGCTGACCGATCAGAACTGGTTGGCCCTCGGCTACGGCAGTGGCGACGCTGCGGAGGCGCTGCCACTGCGCGTTGTCGCCGGCTGGCAAGAAGCGGCCAGGCGAATCAATTTTGAGTCAGCCTTGGTTGGCGCGATCGATCTGAACGAAGCGCAATACATCGATGTGCACGAGGGACGCCGCATCGAAAATATCGCCCCGCCCGCCCGCGATGAGTTCGTGATCGATCACGTCGGCACGTCGAATGGGCCGGACTTCTTCGATGAGGGCGTCGAGTACTACCGCTACGTCGTCGGCAGCGCCGAATAAACCAAACGGGGCAGACCTGCGCCGACCGCGTTCTGCCTCTCGCTGCTACTCGGTCGTGCCGATCGCGGGCTCGCCCTGCGCGTGCCGGGCACGCAGCCACGGAATGAGGCCGCCGACCAGGAGCATCTCAATCTGGCGGGTCGAAAGCTCGTGCCGCACGGAATAAGTCTCATCGCGGGTGGTGTTGCGAACGATAATCTCGGTGCCGTTGGTGAGCGCCTCGCGAATACCGTCGAGCACCAGCACGTCGCCCTGGCCAATGCGGTCGTGATCGGCGGCATCCGTGAATTGCAGCGCGAGCGCGCCGAAGTTCGCCAGATTCTGCCAGTGGATGCGCGCAAACGAAACCGCCAGCACAACCCGCAGCCCGAGGAATCGCGGGGTGATCGCTGCGTGCTCGCGAGAAGACCCTTGCCCGTAGTTCGCCCCAGCGACGATCATGTGACCGGTCGTGTCTCGGGTGAGTGCGGCGCGGGTTGGGTAGGTAGGGTCGACCTGATCAAAGGTGAATTCGGCGAGCTTGGGAACGTTGCTGCGAAACGGCAAGACGCGCGCACCGGCCGGAAGAATCTCATCCGTTGAAATATCATCGCCGACGATCAGGGCAACGGGAGCCTCGATGCGTTCGGCGAGCGGACCGAAGACGGGCAGCGACGAAATGTTTTCGCCCTTGACGAGCACGACGGTGAGCGATTCCGCAGCGGGCAGCGGCGCCTCGAGCATAGTCAGGTTGACGCTGGAGAACTCCGGCAGGGTGATCGACGGATAGTCCATGTTAAACAGGTCAGCGAGATCTCTCGGGTCGGTGATTTTTCCGGTCAGCGCGGCTGCAGCCCCGGTCTCTGGGGAGCAGAGGTAAACCGAGTCTTCTTGCGTGCCCGAGCGGCCTGGGAAGTTGCGCGGCATGGTGCGCAGGCTGATGCTGCCGTTGGCGGGGGCCTGTCCCATTCCGATGCACCCCATGCAGCCAGACTGGTGCAACCGCGCACCGGCCCCGATGAGATCGAGGGTGGCGCCCATCTTGGTCAAGTCCTGCAAAATCTGGCGGGAGCTTGGGTTGACGTCGAGGGACAGCCCGGGGAACGACTGCCGCCCCTTGGTGATCGCCGCGACGATCGCGAAGTCTCGCAGACCTGGGTTAGCGGATGACCCGATCACCACTTGCTCGACCGGTCGGCCAGCGACTTCGCTGACCGGAACGACGTTGCCCGGCGAACTGGGCAGGGCGATCAGGGGAACGATCGAGGCCAGGTCTATCTCCTCGGTCACGTCATAGGTCGCATCAGCATCGGCGAGTAATTCCACGAAGTCGTCCTCGCGCGCCTCGGCGCGTAAGAATGTGCGCACCTGGTCATCGGCCGGGAACACTGTCGAGGTCGCGCCGAGTTCGGCACCCATGTTCGCGATCACGTGCCGATCCATGGCGGTCAGGGTGGCCAGCCCCGGTCCGTAATACTCGACGATGCGGTTGACGCCGCCCTTCACACCGTGGCGACGGAGCATTTCGAGAATGACGTCCTTGGCGCTCGTCCACGGCGGCAGCTGCCCGGTCAGGCGCACGCCCCAAATTTGGGGCATGCGAATGTAGAGCGGTTCGCCGGCGATGGCGAGCGCTACTTCCGTACCGCCGACGCCGATGGCGAGCATGCCGAGCGAGCCGGCCGCCGGGGTGTGGCTGTCCGAGCCGACCATGGTCTTGCCGGGGATACCGAAGCGCTGCATGTGCGTCGGGTGCGATACCCCGTTACCGGCTTTGGAGAACCAGATGCCGAAGCGTTGGCAGGCGGATCGCAGAAAGTCGTGGTCTTCGGCATTTTTGCTGTCGGCCTGCAGCAGGTTGTGGTCCACGTATTGCACCGACACTTCCGTGCGTGCATAGTCGAGACCGAGTGCCTCCAGTTCGAGCATGACCAGGGTACCGGTCGCATCCTGGGTCAGGGTCTGGTCGATTCGCAGGCCGATTTCGGTGCCGGGAACCATGTCCCCCACTACCAAGTGCGAGGCGATCAGTTTCTGAGCGACGTTGTAGGCCATATTGACTCCCTTGCTCGTGTGCGGGTCCGGTGTCGACAATCACGCATCGACGTTGTGCGCAGAGTCTCAATCTACGCGAATGCGGGATTAACGACCAGCGTTTGAGGGCGTGTGAGCAAGAGACCAGTAAGGGCCGGCTGGCAAGGGACCAAGTCAGGCTCCCATACGATAGACCACGTGAGTAGTTACGCCCAGGTGCGCCCAGAACAGCGCACGCCGATCGCACGGTATCGGCATTCGCTGTGGTTGCTGACCGAGCGCGACCTGCGCGTGCGCTACTCCACCTCGGTGCTCGGCTACTTCTGGTCCATTCTCGATCCGCTCGTGATGGCCGGCATCTACTGGTTCGTCTTCACTCAGGTGTTTGACAAAAACGTCGGCACCGACCCGTACATCGTGTTCCTGCTGGCCGCCCTGCTGCCCTGGATGTGGTTCAACGGCGCCGTCTCGGACTGCACCCGCGCTTTTCTGCGCGAGGCAAAGCTCATCCGTTCCACCCGCATCCCCCGCACCATCTGGGTGAACCGCCTCGTACTCTCCAAAGGCATCGAGTTTCTCGCCTCGATTCCGGTGCTTGCCCTGTTTGCCATTCTGTACGGCGCCGAGCTGAACGCCGACGCGCTGTTCTTTCCCCTCGCCATTCTGATTCAGGCCGCCCTGACTGCGGGTGTCGGCCTGCTGGTCGCCCCGCTCGTGGTGTTCTTTCGCGACCTGGAGCGGGCCGTCAAACTCATTTTGCGTTTTCTGTTCTACGCCTCCCCCATCATCTACAGCACCACGGACCTGCCGCCCGAACTCCACTTCTGGGCCGCCTTCAACCCGTTGAACGGCATCTTCAGCCTCTACCGGGCAGCGTTCTTTCCCGAGCAACTCGACTGGTTCGCGGTCGCGATCAGCGCAGGTCTGTCCCTCCTCTTTCTCGGGCTCGGACTCCTGGTCTTTCGCCGCACCGAACGCGCCGTTTTGAAGGAGATCTAGTGGCCCAGGGGAAAGCGCCCATTCCAGGAATGCCGGTGATCTCGCTACAGGATGTCGGCATCCGCTTTCGCAGGAATCGGCGCGGACGTCGCAATTTCAAGGATCTCTTCGGCGCCAGCAAACGCCGCAGCCGGCCGGGCGAATTCTGGGCCCTGCAGCACGTCACCTTCAGCGTGCAACCGGGCGAAGCCATCGGTGTCGTCGGGCGTAACGGGCAGGGCAAGTCCACCCTGCTCAAACTCGTCACCGGCGTTGTGCTGCCCGATACGGGTACGGTGCACGTGATCGCGGGCGTCGCGCCGCTGATCGAAATCACCGGCGGGTTTGTCGATGACCTCAGCGTGCGCGACAACGTGTATCTGACCGCTGGCCTGCACGGCATGACCCGCAAGCAGATCGCCGCACGCTTTGACGAGATCATCGAATTCGCCGAGATCGCCGATTTCATCGACACCCCGTACAAGCATTTGTCGAGCGGAATGAAGGTGCGCATCGCCTTCGCGGTGATCTCCCGACTCGAAGAACCCATTCTGCTGGTCGACGAGGTGTTGGCCGTGGGCGACAAGGCTTTTCGGGAGAAATGCTATCGCCGCATCGAAGAACTTCTCGCGGGTGGTCGCACCCTGTTCATCGTCTCGCACAATGAACGCGATCTGCGGCGCTTTTGTACCCGCGGTCTCTACCTCGACAAGGGGGACCTGGTGCTCGACGGGCCGATCACCGACGTGCTCGCACGCTACAACACCGACTACGGCGTCAAGCCGGCGGCCTGACCCTAGCCCAGTCGCCGAGTCGCGAGAGCTTCCTGGGAACGACGAAAATCGATCGCGATGTAGGCGTCGCGAGTCGGCGGTAGCTGCTCAACTGCGAGACCGGTCACGAGCTCACTCAAGTCGAGTTGCAGCACGGCCGCCAGCCGAATAAGAGTGTACATCGTCGGGTTGCCGTGACCCCGATCGATGCGGGCGTAATTCGAAACGTTGAGTCCGGCGAGCAGAGCGACGGACTCCTGATTGAACCCGAGCGCCAGGCGGCGCTCCCGCAGGCGGAGGCCGAGCAGTCGGGAGGCTTCTGATTTGGGCTCAAGCATTCCTCAGTTGTAGTGGCACAGAGGACTCTTGACTAGCGGGTGGACATTTGGCGAAACATAGTATTTGTAGTTCGGCGCCCGCCCGCGCGTCCAACGCGCGCCCCTCTGCACCACGTACACTCGACGAGACGCAACCGAGGAGAGCGAGCAATGGCCAGGAAGAGCACACCGATGCTGTCGTCGACCGGCGGTACTCCACAGGGCGGCGCTCTGCCGAGCGGGTTCGTCAAGGGCTTCGATCGGGTTCTGGCCGTTCACCGACCGGTTGTGCTCGCCCATATTCGCAGCATCCGACGGCGCAATCCCTACGCCTCCCCCGAGCAGATCGTGCGCATTCTGGAAAAACGCTATCTGGCAGCCGTCACGGCCGGCGGCGCGGCTGTGGGCGCCACCGCGGTCATCCCCGGCGTCGGCACCGGCATCACGCTTGCCCTGTCTGGAGTGGAGACCGCCGGCTTTCTCGAGGCGACCGCGCTGTTCACCCAGTCGGTGAGCGAGGTACACGGCATCGCGGTCGAAGACCCGGAGCGGGCCCGCGCCCTCGTCATGACCATGATGCTCGGCCGTGAGGGCAGCGATCTGGTGCGGCAGCTCGCCGGGCAGGTGACCGGCTCGGGAACCGCACGAAACACCTACTGGGGTGAGCTCATCACCAACAGCCTGCCCCGCGCAATACTCGGCCCGCTGACCGACCGGCTCAAGAGTGCTTTTCTGCGCCAGTTCGCCACCCGCGGCAGCGCCAGCCTGCTCGGCAAGGCCCTGCCGTTTGGCATCGGAGCCGTGATCGGCGGTGCCGGAAACCATATTCTGGGCAACAAGGTCATGCACGCCTCACGCCTCGCCTTCGGCCCGGCACCGGCCGGTTTTCAGCCGGATCTGGAGCCCCGGGTGCGCGAGATCACGGTACGCGAAACGCGACGGGGCAGGTCGGTGGCCGCCGTGCCGACCGCGCCGCCGGCATCCGCTTCGTGGCCGACGGATCCCTCAGCCACGTAGCGTCGCGCGCCCGCCTGCTGCACGCGCTGTGAGCGGATGCTCGCGCTGCCACGCGCGCGTGCAGCAGAGGACCGCGCGTGCAGCACCTGGCCGCGTCGCTTCACTACTCGGCGTCGGGAATCGACGCCGGATCGGGCACAATCGCGAGATCAGCGTCGTGCACGGCCGCGAACCGATCCCACTCCACCATCAGGTGCGCAACGGCCGCGTGCAGTCGCTCCGTCGCGACGCCCGGCGTGGTGTCGCCGAAGTAGCGCTGCACCCACCCCTGCAGGCGTTCCACCACAGCCTCATCGTGCGTGAGCCGTTCGACGGCAGCCGCGATGCCGGCGGCGTTCTCGACGTGCAACCACTCGCAGTCCGAGAGATACCCGCTGGTGTCGATCACGGCCGTCGGGTTCACCGGTCGGGTGATGATGAGCGGCTTACCGGTGGCGAGTCGGTCGTAGACCATGGCGGAGATGTCGACGATGGCGATATCCGCTGCGGCCAGCTGCCAGCCGAGGTCAGGGCCCGCGTCGTAGACGTGCTGCGCGTGCGGGTCGCGGGCGTTGGCCGAAGCGATGGCGGCGATGATGCTCTTGTTGGCGGCACCGTAGGTGTGGTCGACGACGCCGCTGCGCGGGTGCGGCCGGTAGATGACCCGGTGGGTGCCGGTAGCCAACAGGGCGGTGACCAGGGCGACCCCGTGGGTCGCGACTGACCCGTAGGCGGCAGCGCCCCGGTCGCCCTCCCACGTGGGGGCGTACAGCACGACCTGGCGTTCATCTGGCGTGTACGGCAGTTCACCACTGAAGTAGTCGGCCTGGGGTCGCCCGATCTTGATGGCGCGCTTGTCGAAGTCGTAGTCCCAGAGCACGCGGTCCAGCCGGGCGAGAGCGGCGTCCCCGGCGACGAAGGAATAGTCGTAAGCCTTGAACTGATTCGTGATCATGTACATCTTGTCGCTCTCACCGTGGTTGATGAAAACGTGCCAGCAGCGCCCGTAGCGCATCATCTGGAAGTTGCGCGGGTTCTGGTTGACGTAGAACACGATGCGAATGTCTTGCTCGGCCACAATCTGCTCGAGCTGTGGAACCGTGCGCACATAGGCAACGGGAACCGGTGACTCATCCATGAGCTTGAGGGTGCCGCCACCGGTACGGCTGAGCAGGAGCACCGGCCAGGTCTTGGCGAGTGTGGCGAGCGGCTGGTACCACTGCCGCATCTGGTACATGTTGACCGGCCCGTCGGCAAAGTAAACGGCGATCTTGAAGTGATTATCTTCGCGCAGCTCGCGCGCCTTCAGCGGACCCCGGAGTCTGTGTTGGGCCTTGCGGGAGGCCACAACATCCTTGACCAGTTTGACTGCACGCCTGACGTCTTTCCGAATTACCACCGAACAAGACTACCTTCCGTTAAATGATCGGCGGGCGTCCGGCGCGGGTCATCCGCCAGACCGTGCGGGCTCGGAGCGGATGCCGCGGCCCCGGATCGCTCTGCCACCCTTCGCGCCAGCCGCCGAACCAGGCGCGCAGCGCCGGCCGGTTGCGGGGCGCCCAGCGCAGCACCTGAATGGCCGTCCACGAGCCCACGTACAGAGGTACCAACAGGGCGGGCAGATTGCGGCGGGCCAGCCAGACCCGGTTGCGGGCGTTCAGCCGGTAGTAGTCGGCGTGCCTGGTGGGCAGGATCACCGGGTGGTTGGCCACCAGGTCTCCCGCGTACCAGGCGACCCGGCCCTGGTCCCAGACCCGCCAGGCCAGCTCAATTCCTTCATGGGCGTAGAAAAACGGTTCGGCCCAGCCGCCGGTCGCGTCGAAAACCGCGCGCGGCAGCAGCACAGCCCCCTCCCAGACCGAGAACACCGGTCCGGGCGTGGTCGCTTCACCCTTACGGATGCGGGGAATCCACCGCCGCGGCGATTCGATTCCGGCCGAGTCTTCGACGCGGGGCTGCAGCAGCCCGATCGTCGGGTCGGAGCGCAGCTTGCCGATCGCCTCGATCAGAAAATTCGGGTCGGGAATGCTGGCATCGTCGTCGAGAAAAAACAGGTACTCGCCGGTGACGCGCGACACCCCCCGATTGCGGCCGGCCGGAATGCCGAGGTTGCTGGGGAGCCCGAGCGTCTGCACGCCGGCCGGCAGGTCGACCGGCTGCCAGCCGTTGCCGACACAGACCACGTCGAGCGTCACGCCCTGCTGCGCCAGCACCGAGCGGATGCCCCGGTCGAGGTCGACCGGACGGGTGCCCTGCGTGAGCACGACAACACCGACCGTCGGGACGGCCTCGTTAGGAACGGACACGTTTGGACGCCATGATGGCCACGAAATGCCCGATGAGTGAGAGGAAAGCGAGGGGAACCAGAACGACCAGCACGGCCCGGTCGACGAGCGGCTGCCCGACGAACAACCCAATCACGGCCGCGGCGAAGATCACCATGGTCAGTTCGACCGAGTGGTACAGCCGGTGGAACGGTACGAAGCGGGCCAGCCGGCGCACCCGGGCGATCAGGCTCGAGGTGGGCGTCTTCTCACCGTGGGTATCGGCGAGCTTGGTCAGGCCGGCATTGGAGCGGGCGACGTGCACCATGTCGTTGAGCGCCTTGTTCAGCACGATGATCAGGGCGAGCAGCAGCGCCAGGCTGGTCCAGAGAAAGTCGTCGGGCGATTCGAACGGGTAGGCGGCCGCCCGAATGCCAAGCGCGATGGGAATGAGCGACTCGGTGGAGTAGTGCCCAACCTTGTCCAGGAACACCCCGGCCGGCGAGGAAGTACCGCGCCACCTCGCCACCTCGCCGTCGCAGCAGTCGATGAGCATCTGCACCTGGCTGAGTGCGAGAGCGAGTAGCGCCCCCCAGATTCCGGGGATCAGCAGGGCCGCAGCGGTCGACCAGCCGGCCAGGATCATCAGCGCGGTCACACCGTTAGCGGAGATACGCGTCTTCAGCAGCATCCAGGTGAGGTACGGCGACAGGTCGCGCAGGTATAGGCTCGCCGTCCAGTGCTCAGCGTTGGCGCGCAGGCGCACCTCCGGCGGCTGGGCGACAGCGCGCAGATGCGCGATCGACTCCGGCCTGGCAGCGGGGTCGCGGGCGATATTGGGCGAACTGGTCATCTGCTCACCTTCCCGTGTGTGCCGTGATATTGCTGGTGAGTTTCAGGTAACCGAGCACGAACCCGATCCCCCAGCAGAAGTGAATGCAGGGTAAGACTACGAGAAAATTGAGGGACGCACGAAATCCGTCCGGCCGGGCAACTGCGAGCGTCGCAGCGACCACGATGAGCAGATACCCGGCGGGAACGATCAGGCCCAGCAGCAGCCACGGCGCCGCACCGAGGGCGGCCTGCACCACGCCGACGATGCCCAGGAGTAGTCCGAGTGCCACTCCCAGCACCATCGCCGGCGGCACGAAATAGCGGATGCCGTTGGCCGCCGGATACCGCCTGGCCAGCTCACCGCGCCAGAGCCCGGTCGAGAGCATCTGCCGGGCCAGCTGGGCCAGGGTCGGCCGCGGGCGATAGAGCACACGCAGTTTCGGGGTGAACCAGACCGTGCCGCCTGCTTCGCGGAGGCGACGGTTCAGGTCCCAGTCCTGGCCCCGTTTGACGCCCTCGTCGAACAGGCCGACGTTCAGGATGCTCTCGGTGCGAAAGCAGCCGAGGTACACCGTTTCGGCGGCGCCTTCCGCCCCGCCAACGTGATGGGGCGTGCCACCGAGCCCGATCCTGGTGCCGTAAGCGCGGGCCACTGCGCGCTCGAATGCGCTGATGCCGCGGGCATCCATGATGCCGCCGACATTGTCTGCTCCGGTACGTTCGAGGGTCTCGACGGCGATGCGGGCGTACTCAGGAGGCAGCACGGAGTGCGCGTCGACGCGGATGACCACTGCGTACTGGGAGGCACGGATGGCGATGTTCAGGCCGGCCGGAGTTGATCCGACCTCGTTGGCTACGACCCGAATGCGCGCGTCAACGGCGGCCATTTCCTCGACCAGTTCGGTCGTGCCGTCAATGCTCGGTCCGAGCGCCAGAGTGACTTCGAACGTTCCCTGGTAGTCCTGGGCGAGCAGACTTTCGACGGCGGCTCGCACGTGCGTCGCCTCGTTGAGAACGGGCATCACATACGACACCCCGGGAAGAAGACCCTTACCACGTTGGTGCACCTGGCTGGCCAGCTTTCCGGTTATTGGGTAGGACGATCGAGCCTACCAGCCCACGAAATGGCCGTGCGCCCGGTGGTACGCACCCACTGACAAACACATCGCGCCGCCGGACCAGCCGGCGACGCGATGTGGGAAGGAACAGAAGCGAGCGGTTAGCTGGAGAGCTCGCCGACCGTGACCGAGACGGTGATCGACTTGCCGTCCCGCACGTAGGTGAGATCGGCGCTGCCGCCGGCCGGGAGCACCCGCACCTGCGCGGTGAGGTCGATCGAGTCCGTGATGGGCACACCGTTGAAGTTGGTGATGACATCGTCGGCGGCCAGACCGGCCTTGGCAGCGGCGCCACCGGAGGTGACCTCGCTGATGAGCGCACCAACCGTGCTGCTGGTCGAACTGGACGCGTCCTTCACGCTCGCACCGAGCAGGCCGTGGGTGGCCGTTCCGTTGGCGATGATCTCGTCGGAGATGCGCTTGGCGAAGTTCGACGGGATGGAGAACCCGACGCCGATGCTGCCGGCGGCCGACGAGGAGGTGGTGCTGCCGGCGCTCGCTATGGCCACGTTGATGCCGACCAGTTCACCGCTGCCGTTGAGCAGCGCGCCGCCGGAGTTGCCGGGGTTGATGGCGGCATCCGTTTGAATCACCGGGAGCGCGATGCTGGCGGTGGCGGCCTGCGAGCCCTGCGACGGGGTGCCGTCCTGGTTCGGAAAGTCGAAGAAGAACGGGTTCTGGCTTTGGCCTCCGTCGGGCGTTGTGGTGTCTGGCGAGGTGGGGGCGGCCGAGCTCGCGACGGTGATACTGCGATTCAGAGCGCTGACGATGCCGTCGGTGACCGTGCCGGAGAGGCCGAGCGGGGCGCCGATGGCGATGGCGCTGTCACCGACGTTGAGCTCGGAGGAATCGCCCCAGGTCATGGGAGTGAGACCGCTCGCGTCAGTCAGTTTGATCACGGCGAGGTCGGAGATGGGGTCGGTGCCGACCAGGGTCGCGGCGTAGAGCTTGCCGTCGTTGCTCTTGACCTCGATTTTCACATCGGAGGCTGCGCCGTCGAGGGTGACCACGTGGGTGTTGGTGAGCACGTAGCCGTCGTCGGTGAGAATGACGCCGGAGCCGGTTCCGCCCGCTGAACTGCTGGACACGTCGATGGTCACGACGCTCGGCGAGGCCTTGGCCGCGACGGCGGTGATCTGGTTGACGCTCTTGGTGTTGTTCACCACGACGTTGCTCGGGCCGGAGGCCTGGCTAACGGGTACACCGTTGTTCTGGCCGTTCATCATGAGGGCGGTAATGCCAGCGCCGGACGAACCGCCGACGAGCGCACCAATGGCGAGGGCCGCGATCAGCGCGACACTACCCTTGCGGCGACCGGATTCCTTGGTCTTAGCGGCGAAGGGCTGGCTGGGATAGGCATCCGTCGGGTAGGAGTCTGCTGTCGCATAGGCCTGGGGTGCGGCGTTCGGGGCGTAGGCGGAGGACGACGCTGTGGGGGTCTCGATCGGGCGACCGAAGGCATCCGTCGGGTAGGAATCCGTGGGGTAGGCAACCGTTTGGTTGGCGGCGGGAGAGCTGTCAGCGGGGACATTGTCTGCGGGCCGGTTCTCGGCGGATGCGTTCACGACGGGCTCCGGTGAAACGGATGCTGCCGGCTGGCTCGGTGCTGCAACGACCGGCACGGCGTTCGATGGCGGCGCAGTCGGGACCGAGGGCGCGGCCGGTACGTCGGTCGGTGGCACCGTCGGTGGTTCGCTGGGCGGGGTAGCCTCGCCGGAATTATTCACTTCAAAAGCGGCGGCATCATCGGACCTGTCGGGGGTGGTGCCGGAATAATTGGTGTTGTCAGTCATCGGGTGCTCCTTCCAAGCGTTGCCAGCTTTGCGCCCAAACCTGAACGTTCGATATGTACACACTGAGAGCATTCAATGATCAAGCCGAGACGTTGCCGAGGCGATAGTTTGGAAACCATGCAGCACTCTTCATGGGTCGAACCAGCCCTGACCATTTCCGGCGCCTGGCAACGCACAGCCAGAGGTGCAGGACTTCTCGCCGCGGACGGCAGCGTTGCGGCGAGCATCTTCGCCGAGATGAGCGCTCTCGCCGCGCGCACCGGTGCGATCAACCTCGGACAGGGCTTTCCTGATGAAGACGGGCCGGCCGCGGTGCTCGAGGCGGCCCGCCAAGCGATCAGCGACGGAGTAAACCAGTACCCGCCGGGCCGAGGCCAGCCGATTCTGCTCGAGGCGATCGCCCGGCACCAGCAGCGGTTCTACGGACTGACTCTCGACGCGGGCAGCGAAATCCTGGTGACTGCGGGAGCGACCGAGGCTCTCGCCGCGACGATTCTGGCACTGATCGAGCCCGGAGACGAGGTCGTCACCTTTGAGCCCTTTTACGACGCGTATGGCGGTCTGATCGGCTTGGGCGGAGGCATCCATCGCACCGTGCCGCTGCGTGCCCCCGATTTTCAGCCGGACCTGGACGCGCTGCGGGCCGCGGTCACCGACCGCACTCGGCTGATCATCGTGAACGATCCGCACAATCCCACCGGATCGGTCTTTCCCCGCGAAACGCTCGAGCTGATCGTGGAGCTCGCCCAGCAGCACAACGCACTCATCGTCACCGATGAGGTCTACGAACACCTGACCTTTGGCGCGCCGCACATCCCGATCGCGACCCTGCCGGGAGCGTGGGAACGCACGGTCACCATCTCCTCGGGCGGCAAGACGTTCAGCCTCACCGGCTGGAAGGTGGGCTGGCTGAGTGCGCCGGCCGCCATCGTCACGGCGATTCTCGCGGTCAAGCAGTTTCTCACCTACGTGAACGCGGCGCCGTTCCAGCCGGCGATCGCCGTGGGGCTCGGCCTGCCCGATACATACTTCGATGGAATCGCCACCGATATGAAGGCCAAACGTGATGTGCTGGCGACCGGTTTGCGGGCGGCCGGTTTTGAGATCAGTGTGCCGCAGGGCTCGTATTTCATCGTGGCGGATGCGACACCGCTCGGCTTCACCGATGGCGCCGAGCTGTGCCGCAAGCTGCCCGGGCTGGCCGGGGTGGTCGCGGTGCCGATAGCCGCGTTCTGCTCCCCCGCCAACCGGGCCGAGTACGCGCCCCTGGTGCGTTTCGCTTACTGCAAGAAGGAGCCCCTGCTCGAGCAGGCCTCGGCCCAGCTGGCGGCCCTCTCCCGTTCATAACTCCTGCAATTTCTGCGACAACGGGTTCTGAACGCCGCAATGACGCGGAACTTTCGCTGACGGCATACGAATTGCAGGAGTTATGCACCCCAGCGCCTGAGTCGGGGTGACGCGGGGTTACGACGCTAGAGCGGGGTAGTCGGTGTAGCCCTCGGCACCGTCGGCGTAGTAGGTGAGCGGGTTGGGGTCGTTCACGGGAAGGTCGTTCTGCCAGCGATGCACCAGGTCGGGGTTCGCGATGGCGGCGCGCCCCACGACCACGGCGTCGGCCACGTCGTCCCGCACCAGGGCCAGGGCTTCGTCGCGGGCAGTGATGGCGCCGAATCCGCTGTTGACCAGGAACACGCCGCCGAAGCGGATGCGCAGGTTCTGCACGAATTCTCCGCGCGGGTCGGCGTGCAGCACGCTGAGGTAGGCCAGGCCGAGCGGAGCCAGACCGTCGACGAGGGCACCATAGGTGGCCGCGAGGTCGGTGGCATCCGTTTCGAGCGCGTCCTGAATGTTGTGTTCCGGTGAGATGCGGAGGCCCACCTTGTCGGCGCCGATCGCCGCGGCGACGGCGGTCACGACGTCGATGACGAACCTGGCGCGTCGTTCGGGTGAACCGCCCCAGGAGTCGTCGCGCACGTTGGAGGCCGGTGACAAGAACTCATGCAGCAGGTAGCCGTTGGCGCCGTGCAGTTCAACGCCGTCGAATCCGGCCGCGATGGCGTTCTGCGAGGCGAGCACGAACTCGGCGATGATGCCGGGCAGTTCCTCGGCCGTCAGCGCGTGCGGCACCGGGTAAGCCTGCTTGCCGTCGTAGGTGCGGGTGGTGCCATTGATGGCGATGGCGCTCGGCGCGACGACGGGGAAGCCGCCGTTCGTGGCCTCGTGAGTGACCCGGCCGGCGTGCATGACCTGGGCGACGATGCGACCGCCGGCGGCGTGCACCGAGTCGGTGACGGCTTTCCAGCCGGCCAACTGTTCCGGCTCGACCAGCCCGGGCTGGCCGGGGAAGCCCTGGCCGGCGTGGCTCGGGTAGGTGCCCTCACTCACGATCAGGCCGAGCGAGGCGCGCTGCGTGTAGTGCAGGGCAACCAGGTCTCCGGGCACACCGGACTGGCCGGAGCGGATGCGGGTCAGCGGCGCCATGACGAGACGGTTGGGGAGTTCGAGGTCGCCCAGGTTCAGCGGAGAAAAGAGATTCACGGGCACTTCTTTCACAATCAGCCGGCAATCAGACCGGACACGTTCGTTGGGGGGCACCAGGTGGATCCTGGGTGCCCGTAGGCAGCAACGGACCACAGGCGCGCGATATTCCTGCCTGTCAATTGGCTGGACGGCCGCGTGCAGTTGGATGGCCAGGCGGGCAATCCGGTTGGTCTGCGGCACCGAACTACCACCATGAGCATCTTGATGTCCCGACCAGCGATCCGAAACCACGCCGTGGCACCGCTCGGCGCTCTGGACTCACCGAAGCCCGGTCCGCGCCCCGGCCCCCACGTTCCCGCCCGGCCAAAACCGGCACCACCGGCCACCGTGCTGGGCTACAGCCCGTTCCCGCTCGACTCGGATGCCCGCCACTTCGGCCTCACCACGAGTTCCATGCGACTCAGGGGCGGAACGGTCACGGTACGGCACGGACGCCGCAGCGCGAGTACGACCGCGACCATCCTGCTGCACGGCGCCGCCGGATCATGGACCACCTGGACACCCCTGCTTCAGGCCGCCGATGCGACCGCCCGCGACCTGACCGATCTCATCATCCCCGACCTGCCGGGGTGGGGTGACTCGCCACTTCCGGCCGACCGTTCGACGCTCGGCCTCGAATCGATGGCCGAGCTGGTCGCCGACCTGGCGCGCTCCCTCGGCTACGAACGCTGGAACGTTGTGGGTCACTCCATGGGCGGGTTCATCGCACTGGCGCTGGCGGCGAGCGAAACGCGCGCCACGGCATCCGTCGGCCTGGTCTCGGCCACCTCGTTTTCGATCCAGGACAGCGTTCGGCACCCAGTTCGCCGGTTCTTTGCGCTGCCCGCCTTCTCGGCGCTGTTCCAGACCATGCGGATGCTGCAGCTCGCTGGCCCGCTCGGCCGCGGCCTGGTACGGGCGGTCACGCGCTTCGGCCTGCTGCGCTTCCTGGTGGCTCCACTGTTTCGGTACGGCCAAGCCGTCGATGCCAGCGTGGTCGCCGCCCTCGGCGCCGAGATGCGGCCGGCCGGTTTCGTGCTGGCGGCGACCCGTGCCGGCGCCTACGACGCCTCCGCAAGCTGGGCGCAGATCAGTTGCCCGGTGCGCTCCGTGCACGGCGACCGGGACGTGTTCGTCACGGCCCAGGACGACCGAAAGCTCCTTTCAGTCGTGCCGCAGTGCGTGATCAGCACGATTGCCAGCGCCGGGCATTTCGGTCAGATCGAGCGCCCGCTCGAGGTGCTGCTGCGGCTCGAATTCGCGGCCTCACTACCGATCGGATCGACTTCGAGTCAGCTGGGCACTTCCTGAAAACCTTGTCTTTACCCCCCAAACGGAGGACAGTTGTTAGCAGTGCCCGGTTCAACTCCAAAGTACATTCTTCGCTTTCATTCGTTCCGGCTCCCGGCTCTCAGTGAGCGCAACCGATCGCAGCGAAATGGAAGTGGCAATCATGGGTTCTCTCACGTACGACCGTGTCGTCGTGGAATTCGAAGATCGCATGCTGGCACACCTGCAGCTCGTAATCATTCAAAAGCTTCGCCGCGGCGAAAGTTTTCTGTTGTCCTGGCGTGATGCCGCCGTCGTCGGCGACGGCCGCAGCTCTGCCTGGCTGCACCCGGCGATTCCGCTCTATTTCAAGTTTGCCGGCGGCCACGCACCGAGCATCAACCCGAACTGGGTCGCCCAGCTGACCCGCTCGGCTAACAGCTCGCAGGGGCTCGTGGTGACCGCGGAAGAAAGCGCCGCCGTTGACGCCAATGCGACCCCGAAGCTAGAACCGGCCATCGGCATTCGAGCGGCCGCGCAGACCCGCGCGACCAAGGCCAGCGTCACCGAACGCTGATTCTCATAGGTGCCGCTTCGCGCGGCACGACGGTGAAGCGTCGGAGTGCGAGGGCCGGATTGAGAGCGCGCACGGCGGTGACTCTGGCCGGTGTGAGGTAGGCGACGGCGACATCCGCTGCCTCGCCGAGGCTGACCAGCGCAACGCCCATCGGGTCAATGATGAGGCTGGTACCAACGCCGATCGGCGGGGTCTGATCGGCGGCCGCCACAAAAACGGTGTTCTCCAGCGCCCGGGCCGTCAGCAGGGTACGCCAGTGGTGTTCTTTGAGCGGGCCACGCACCCACTCGGACGGCACGAGCACGAGGGTGACTCCCGCGTCGACGAGTCGACGCGTGACCTCGGGAAAGCGGATGTCGTAGCAGGTCTGCAGCCCCACCCGCAGGCCGCCGACATCGAAGGTCTCGGGGTCGGTCACGGTGCCGGGCAGCACCCACTCCGATTCACGGTCGCCGAACGCGTCGTACAGGTGCAGCTTGCGGTAGGTCGCCACGAGGTGCCCGGTGTCATCGAGAGTGACGAGCGTGTTCGAGAACCTGGCCGGGTCCACGGTCGTTTCGAGCATGCCGGCCACGATGTGGATGCCGAGTTCGGCGGCGAGCGCGGCCAGCGCGGTCACGAATTCTCCGTCGAGCGGTTCGGCGGCCGCCACAAACGACGGCCCGAGTTTCGGTTCGAAGAATGCCGAGTACTCGGGAAAAACGACGAGTTGGGCGCCACGACCGGCGGCCGTTTCGGCCAGCTGCCGCATGGTGCCGAGGTTAAGCGCCCGATCTGGCCCAGGGGCGAACTGGGCAACGGCCACGCCGACCGCATCGGAATCGATCGTTGCGGATTCATGCGTTGCGGCGCCTGGAGTCATGGCGAAAGCCTAGCTGGCCGCTCGATCAGCATGCCGATACCGATGCCAACCGGCGAAAGGTTTGATCTTCGCAGTCAACTGAGGGGTTATCGAAGGCTCCCGTTAACATTTGCTGGGTAGGTTCATAGGGTGACTTCCGTTATCGCTCCGCATCTTGCGGCCCCTCCGGTGCCCGGACGACGCCTGTGGCGACGGCTTTCACCCGCCTGGTCGGCGGGTCTCGTGGGCCTCGTGGCCTTTTTGGTATCGTTCGCCTGGTCCTGGCAGCCGTCGTATTGGGGCGATGAGGCGGCCAGCGTCATGTCGGCCGAACGATCGCTCCCCTCGCTGTTCGGCATGCTCGAGAACGTCGATGCCGTGCACGGCCTCTACTACCTGTTTCTGCACGGCTGGATCGACCTGTTCGGTGCGTCCGAGCTCGCCACCCGGCTGCCGAGCGCGATCGCGATCGGCGTCGCGGCTGCGGGAACGGTGGTTCTGGCGCGATTCTTCATGGGGTCTCGGGTTGCCATCGCCGGCGGACTGGTCTTCGCGATCATTCCGCGGGTGACCTATATGGGCTCCGAGGCGCGATCCACCGCCATCGCCACGGCCATCGGGGTCTGGCTGACCGTGCTTCTCGTGCACGCTGTCCGAAGCAGCGCCGGGAGTCGGCGCCGGCAGATCCTGCTCTGGGGTTCCTATTCCGTGCTGCTCGCGCTCGGCATCTACGTCTTCCTGTTCCTGGCGCTGCTGCTGCCGGTACACGCGGTGGCGGTCCTCGTTCTTGGCGGCCGGCATCCGCTGTGGCGCAGCGTTTTCTTCTGGGCCGGTGCAAGCGCGATCGGGCTGCTGCTGGCCGCCCCCATAGTGCTGGCGGGCTCAGCGCAGCGGGAACAAATCGCTTTCATCGGCCGACGACCCCAGGTCAGCGTGAGCGAAGCGGCCGTCATGCAGTGGTTCGACACCATTCCGGTGGCGATCATGGCCTGGTCGCTCATTTTCATAGCGGTGATCGCGGTATTCCTGCCGCGCCGCGGCACGCATCGGTCGGGCAGCCTGCCGGGCCCGGCCGGACTGACGATTTTTCTGGCCTGGATGCTGGTGCCGAGCGCGATTCTGCTCATCGGTACCCACCTGATCGCGCCGATGTATTCGTTGCGCTACCTCTCGCTCTGCGCCCCGGCGGTGGGCATTGTGATCGCCGTGGGCGTGGCGGCACTGGCCAGCAATTGGTTGCGCGTCGCGAGTGTCCTGGCCCTCGTGGCCGTGATCGTGCCCGCCTATGCGGTGCAACGCGGTGACTACGGCAAGAATGAGGGCAGTGACTGGCGCCAGGCAGCCGACATCATCGCCGCCCGGGCAACGCCGGACGACGGTGTGGTCTTCGACCAGAGCGTGCGCCCGTCACGCCTGCCCCGGTTAGCCATGCATCTCTACCCCAACGCTTTCGCCGGACTGCGCGACGTGACCCTGACCCGCCCGTACGCTGACACGACCTGGCTGTGGGACGAGGTCGCACCTCTGACCGACGTGCTGCCGAGCGTAGTGAACCTCAACACGGTGTGGCTGCTGCAATACTCGGGGAGTGCAGATTCGCGGAAAGAAACGGATGTCCACACGCTTCAACTCCAGGGTTTCCGCGTCGTCGACACGACACTGGTCAACCGCACCCGCATCATCGAAATGACGAGGTAACGTCGTGCCCACCACCACCACCACGCTGGTACTCGTACCGACCTATAACGAGGCCGAAAACATCGCCTCGATCGTGGATCGACTGCGCTCCAGCGTGCCCGAGGTGCACATTTTGGTCGTCGACGACGCTTCGCCCGACGGCACCGGCACCCTGGCCGACGCGATCGCGGCTCGGGATTCCAGCGTTCACGTGCTGCACCGCACCGAGAAGACCGGCCTCGGCGCGGCGTACCTCGACGGCTTCGGCTGGGGCCTCGGCCGCGGCTATACCCGGTTGGTGCAGCTCGATGCGGATGGCTCCCACCTGCCGGAGCAACTCGCCACCCTGCTCGATGCTGCCGTCACGGCTGACGTCGTGATGGGCTCACGCTGGGTTCCCGGCGGGGCCATCGAGAATTGGCCCTGGCACCGGCGCGCACTCTCCCGCGGCGGCTCCTGGTATTCCCGTCTGCTGCTGCGGCTGCCGCAGCGCGACGCCACCGGCGGTTACCGGGTTTACTCGGCCAGGGCACTCGAGCGCATGGACCTCTCGAGCGTCGACAGCCTCGGCTACTGCTTTCAGATTGAGATGCTGCTGCACGCGGTGCGCGCTAACCTGCGCGTCGTCGAGGTGCCGATCACCTTCGTCGAGCGGGTACGCGGATCGTCGAAGATGAGTCCACGCATCGCCGTCGAGGCGATGGCGCGGGTCACTCTGTGGGGCGTGACCGGAATGGGCATCAGCCGGTCCGGCGCGCGGGAGGCCGCCGCGGCCGCACGCGGAGCCTGAATCGGAAACATTCCGGGTGTTTGAGTCAATTTGACTATATGATGGATCCAGCAGTTAAAGTCACACTGACCTTTACGACTGGATCCCCGTGCTGGAGCACCACCTGACCGAGAAGAGTCTGCGGGAACGCGGCAGCGCGCAGGCGACCCTGGCGGTTTCGACCGTGATCTTCGCCCTGCGCCCCGACGACGAGTCGGGCCTGAAGACACTCTGGCTCCCGCTCGTGCGCCGCACTCGCGACCCGCACCGGGAGCTCTGGGCGCTGCCCGGCGGATGGCTGCCGGCCGACGAAGAGCTCGCAGCCGCCGCCGGTCGTACCCTGCGCGAAACCACGGACCTGTCGCCGCGCTACCTGGAGCAGTTGTACACGTTCGGCGATATCGACCGCTCCCCCGGCCTTCGCGTGGTCTCCGTCGTGTACTGGGCGCTGGTGCGTTCGGAGGTCGCGGAGCGAGCATCCGTTGGTGAAAACGTTCGTTGGTTTGCCGCGGACCAGCTGCCGCCGCTGGCGTTCGACCACAACCGCATCGTGGAATACGCCCTCTGGCGGCTGCGCACGAAGGTCGAATACGCCCGCATCGCGCACGCCTTTCTCGGCGACACTTTCACCCTCGCCCAGCTGCGCGACGTGCACGAGGCCGTGCTTCAGAAGGCGCTCGACCCGGCCAACTTTCGTCGCTCGATGGAGTCGAGCGGCACCCTGATCAGCACCGATCAGCACGTGGCGGGTGCCCGCCACCGGCCCGCACGGCTTTACCGGTACGACGATCGGGCCAACGAGCACGACCCGCCGGGACCAACCCGCTAACTCCCCCCACCCCTCTTCATTCTCAAGGAGCACGACCATGACTATTCCTTCGGTCGAGACCACCATTCGTCTCATCGGCACCGGCAAAGCCGCCGGCAGCACGTGCAGTCCCGATCTGGCGACTGCGCCGTGGGAATTCGACGCCGGCACCCCCGGTTACGGCCCCGGCTCCTCGATGGGCGACGTGATTCCGGCCGGATCTCCCCGTCAGGGCGCCCTGCCGGAGCGCTACCGCACCGCCTCACCCGAGGAACTCAGCGCCCGCATCGTCGAGGCCAAGAACGTGCTCGGCGACTCGGTCGTGATTCTCGGCCATTTCTACCAGCGCGATGAGGTGCTGCGGCACGCCGATTTTGTGGGCGACAGCTTTCAGCTCGCCCAGGCCACGCAGAGCCGCCCCGACGCGGCCGCGATCGTATTCTGCGGCGTGCACTTCATGGCTGAAACCGCCGACCTACTCTCCGGGCCCGATCAGGCCGTGATTCTGCCGAACCTGGCTGCCGGCTGCTCCATGGCAGACATGGCCGACATCGACTCGGTCACCGAGTGCTGGGAACAGCTCGAAGAGCTGTACGGCACCGGGGCGGATGCCTCCGGCCGGGTTCCGGTGATTCCGGTCACCTACATGAATTCCTCCGCCGCGCTCAAGGGCTTCTGCGGCGAGCACGGCGGCATCGTCTGCACCTCGTCGAACGCCAAGACCGTGCTGGAGTGGGCGTTCGAGCGCGGCCAGCGCGTTTTGTTCTTCCCCGACCAGCACCTCGGTCGCAACACCGCCAAGGCCATGGGCGTGCCCCTGGAGCAGATGCCGATGTGGAACCCGACCAAACCGCTCGGCGGCAACACGGCTGCCGAACTCGACGACGCCCGGGTCGTGCTCTGGCACGGTTTCTGCAGCGTGCACCGCCGCTTCACCGTGCCGCAGATCGACGCCGCCCGCGCCGATCACCCCGGCGTGCGGGTCTTGGTGCACCCGGAATGCCCGATGGCGGTCGTCGACGCTGCCGACTCGGCCGGTTCCACCGACTTCATCGCGAAAGCCATCGCCGCGGCCCCCGCCGGCACGACCTTCGCGATCGGCACCGAGATCAACCTCGTGAACCGGCTGGCTGCCCAGCACCCCGAGCACGAGATTTTCTGCCTCGACCCGGTGATCTGTCCCTGCTCCACCATGTACCGCATCCACGCCGGCTACCTGGCCTGGGCGCTCGAAGCGCTCGTCGGCGGCGGCGAGGCACCGGGCGAAGTTCTCAACCAGATCACGGTGGCCTCCGATGTCGCCGGTAACGCCCGGGTGGCCCTCGAGCGGATGCTGGCGGCCCGGCCGCCGGTTCTGGTCGGCGCCTGATGTCATCCGTTCTCGTCATCGGGAGCGGCCTCGGCGGCCTGCTGGCCGCTGTGCGCGCAGCGGATGCCGGGCACCGCGTGGCGCTCGTCACCAAGTCGGTGCTGCCGGAGAGCAATACCCGGTACGCGCAGGGCGGCATCGCCGCTGCCCTGTTTCGTGACGACTCGGTGGACGCCCACGCGCTCGACACGCTGCGCGCCGGCGCCGGACTGTGCGACCCGGCCGCGGTGCGAGTGCTCTGCGAAGAGGGCCCGGCGCGGGTGCGCGACCTCATTCGGTTCGGCGTGGACTTCGACCGCGACGAATCCGGGGTGGCTCGCGGACTGGAAGCTGCACACTCGCGCTCCCGGGTCGTGCACGCCGGCGGTGACGCCACCGGCGCCGCGGTCGAGGCGGCGCTCGTCGCGACCGTGCGGCGCCGGGCCGCGATCGAGGTACGGGAACACACCATGCTGGTCGACCTGCTGGTCGACGACGACGCGGTGAGCGGCGCCCGGGTACTCGGCCCCGACGGCGTGCAGCGCTTGCTCGAAGCCGACGCCGTGATTCTTGCCACCGGCGGTGCCGGCGCCCTCTATACGCACACCACCAACCCCGCGGTCGCCACCGGCGACGGCGTGGCGGCGGCGTGGCGGGCCGGGGCATCCGTTACCGATCTGGAGTTCTACCAGTTTCACCCCACCGCCCTCGCGGTGCCCGGCACGCCGCTCGTCTCGGAGGCGGTGCGCGGTGAAGGCGCCGTGCTCAGAAATCAGCTCGGCGAGCGCTTCATGCTGGCCGAGCACCCCGACGCCGAACTCGCCCCACGCGACGTCGTCGCCCGGGCCATCGCCCGCCAGATGGAACGGCAGGGCGGCGCCCCGGTGTTGCTCGACGCGACCGCGCTCGGCCGCGAGCTGCTCGAAACCCGGTTCCCCACTATCACTGCCGCCTGCCGTGCCGCGGGCCTGGACTGGGCGGTCGAAGCCATTCCGGTAGCGCCGGCCGCGCACTATTGGATGGGCGGCGTCGAAACGGATACCTGGGCTCGCACCACCCGGCCCGGCCTGTTCGCCGTCGGCGAGGTTGCCCGCACCGGGGCGCACGGTGCCAACCGGCTCGCCTCCAACTCGCTGCTCGAGGCCGCCGTCTTCGCCGACCGCGCGGTGCGCGCGCTGGACCAGTCCTGGCCCACCGGCTCGGAAGGTCACGCCCACTCGCCGGTCTCTGCCTTCTCACACCATTTCGACGAGGCGATCCGCTCTGCGGATCTCTCCCACCCGTCGGTCGAGCCCGTCGAGACCGCCATAGGATCACCGTCAGCCGATCGAGCAACGCTGGTCGACCGCCAAACACTCCAGCAACTCCTCTGGCACTCCGCCGGGGTCCACCGCTCCGGCACCGGCCTGGCCGCAGCCGCCGCCAACCTCGCCGAGTGGACAGCCCCCGACCCCGCCAGCACAGCGGTCGCCGCCCTCGAAGACCGCAACCTACTCGACCTCGGCCGCCTGCTCGTGACCGCCGCCCTCGCCCGCGAGGAGTCGCGCGGCTCGCACTACCGCTCCGACTTCGCCGAGACCCGGCCCGAATTGGCCCGCTCAGTCTCGCAAGCACGCAGCTCCCAGTCACGCCCGCAATCACTCGAACTCGTTCCGGCCCAGGAGGCCATCGCATGCTGAGCAATCACTCCATCAACGTTGTCGTGCAAGCCGCCCTCGACGAAGACGCCCCCTGGGGCGACCTCACCTCGGCCGTGCTCATCCCCGAGGATGCCGTCGCGACGGCCAGGCTTGAAGCCCGCGAACCCGGCGTGTACAGCGGCAGTGCCGTGTTCACCGCCGCCTTCGCCCTCACCGACCCCCGCATCGAGGTACGCCAGTTCGTCGCCGACGGTGACCACTTCGTCGCCGGCGCCACGCTGGCCGAGGTGACCGGCCCGGCCCGCGGCATCCTGCAGGCTGAACGTATCGGGCTCAACTTCGTGCAGCGGATGAGCGGAATCGCCACCCTGACCGCCCGGTACGTCGCCGAGACGGCCGGCACCAAGGCCCGCATCGTCGACACCCGCAAGACCACGCCGGGCCTCCGCGCGCTGGAACGCGCGGCCGTGCGCGACGGCGGCGGCCACAACCACCGGTTCAGCCTGTCCGACACGGTGATGGCCAAGGACAACCACCTCGCCATCCTCGCCGCCGGGCCGCTCGGCCTCACCGAGGCGCTGCGAGCGGTGCGGGCCCGTCTCTCGCACACCACCCACTTCGAGGTAGAGGTCGACCGGCTGGACCAGATCGAAGGCGTGCTCGCTGCGGGTATCGATACGATCATGCTCGACAATTTCAGCCCGGAAGACTTGCGTACGGGCGTGCAGCAGGTCGCCGGTCGCGCCATCGTCGAAGCCAGCGGCGGAGTATCGCTCGAGACCGTACGCGACATTGCGGCATCCGGTGTCGATGTCATCTCGGTCGGAGCGCTCACGCACAGCGTGCACTCGCTCGACCTCGGCCTCGACGTGGCCATTCGGGTGAACACGCCGGCTGGGTTTGCTCTCTGACCCATGATTTACCTGGATAACGCCGCGACGACCCCGGTGCGCCGCGAGGCCCTTACGGCCATGTGGCCGCACCTCACCAGCGGCTTCGGCAATCCATCGAGCCACCACCAGGTCGGTGAGGCCGCCGCTGCCGCCCTGCTGGAGGCGCGCCGCAGCGTCGCCGCCTCGCTCGGCTGCCGGCCCGGCGAGGTCACGTTCACCAGCGGCGGCACCGAAAGCGACAATCTCGCGATCAAGGGCGTTGCCCTCGGCGCCCCGCGCGGCCGCCACATCGTGACCACTCCGATCGAGCACGAGGCTGTGCTCGACTCCTGCGACTACCTGCGGCGGCTGCACGGTTTCGAGATCACCCTGCTACCAGTGGATGCCGCCGGCCGCGTCGACCCGGCCGACCTGGCCCGCGCGCTCCGTTCCGACACGACCCTGGTCTCGGTGCACTACGCCAATAATGAGGTCGGTACCGTGCAGCCCGTGGCCGAACTGGCCGCTGCCGCGCGGGGTGTGCCGTTCCACACCGACGCGGTGCAGGCCGGCGGTTGGCTCGACCTGAACGTAACCACACTCGGCGTGGACGCGCTGAGCCTCTCCGGCCACAAGCTGGGCGCTCCCCCCGGCATCGGCGCAGTTTTTCTGCGCGGACGCCTTCCGATCGAACCGCTGCTGCACGGCGGCGGCCAGGAGCGCGGCAAACGCAGCGGCACCGAGAACGTCGCCGGAGCGGTCGCCCTCGCCGTCGCCCTGCGCCTGGCCGGTGAGGAGCGCGTACTCGCCGCCGCCCGCACCAGCACTCTTCGCGACGAATTCATCAGCACCGTGCTGCGCGACACGCCCTCGGCCCGGCTCACCGGCCACGCCACTGAACGGCTGCCGGGCACCGCGTCGTTCGTATTCCCGGGCACGAGCGGCGAGGCGGTGCTGCTCGAGCTCGAGCAGCACGGCATTGTCTGTTCGAGTGGGTCCGCCTGCGCGGCCGGCAGCAGCGAGCCCTCGCACGTTCTCACGGCCATGGGCCTCACGGCCGAGGTCGCTCACACTGCGGTGCGGTTCACGCTGGGTGTTGGCACGAGCGCGGCGGACGCGGTCGAGGCGGCGGCATCCGTTCGTGCAGCGGTCGCTGCGGTCGCCAGCCTCCGTGCCTGACCCGCCTCCTGACAGCGTCGCTATGACCTGATAATGTCATGACAACTAGCCAAAGCTCTTGGCTTGTCAGTGAGGTGTCAGGTGAGCGCGCAGGAAGAAAACGTCCTCCCTATGGGAATGTTCATGGATCTGGAGCGATCCGGGCCGATTCCCCTGTACTTTCAGGTTTCGCAGCGCATCGAAAAGGCCATCCTGAGCGGTGAACTGCCCGCCGGGTCACGGCTCGAGAACGAGGTCGCGCTCGGCCAGCGACTGGGCCTCAGCCGGCCCACCGTGCGCCGCGCCATCCAGGAAATCGTCGACAAGGGTCTGCTGGTACGTCGCCGCGGCATCGGCACCCAGGTCGTGCACGGCCAGGTCACCCGCAGGGTCGAGCTGACCAGCCTCTACGACGACCTCACCAACACGCACAAGGTGCCGTCCACCCATCTGCTCACCCTCGAATCCCAGCCAGCGGATGCGAAAACCGCCGAACGTCTTGGCGTCGCCGAGGGCAGCCCCACGTTGCACCTGCGCCGCGTGCGGCTAGCCGACGACGTGCCCGTCGCCGTGATGGAGAACTGGCTCCCCGAGGAATTCATCGGCATCGAACCCAACGATCTCGTCGCGCACGGCCTGTACCAGGTGCTGCGCTCGCGCGGCGTGACGATGCGCGTGGCCCGCCAGCACATCGGCGCCCGCAAGTCCACGGCCGAAGAGTCAGCTCTGCTGGAGATCGAGAAGAACTCGGCCCTGCTCACGATGGACCGCACGGCCTTCGACAACTCGGGCCGCGCCGTCGAGTTCGGCCAGCACTGCTACCGCCCCGACCTCTACTCCTTCGAAGTGACCCTGGTCGAAAAATAGCCAGCGTTTCGGAAACCGTGCAACGAATTCTGGCCGCCTGACCTCCCAAGGTCAGACGGCCAGAATTCTTTGTGCAGCCAGCGTGGTTCAGGCGCGGGCGAGCTCGTGGGCGAGGGCGTCGAGTTCCGCTCCGCCAGCCATGAGCTTCGTCATCTCCTCGATGGTGATCTCGCTCTTCTTGAAGTCCCCCAGGCTGGTTCCGCGTTTGAGCAGCAGGAACCGGTCACCGACGGGATAGGCGTGGTGCGGGTTATGCGTGATGAATACCACGCCGAGGCCGCGGTCGCGCGCCTGGGCGATGTACTTCAGCACCACGCCGGCCTGCTTGACGCCCAGAGCCGAGGTCGGCTCGTCGAGGATAACGACCTTCGCGCCGAAGTACACGGCTCGGGCGATGGCCACCGACTGGCGTTCGCCACCCGACAGGGTGCCGATGGGCTGGTCGACGTCGCGCAGGTCGATGCCCATCTTGGCCAGCTCTCCCTTGGTGATCCGGCGCATCCCCTTCACGTCCAGCTGACTGAACGGACCAAACCCTCGGGTCAGCTCGGAGCCGAGAAAGAAGTTGCGCCAGACCGGCATCAGCGGAACTACGGCCAGGTCCTGGTAGACCGTCGCGATGCCCAGATCCAGGGCTTCACGCGGGCTGCCGAAGGTGCGCTCGACACCATAGGCGAGAAGCTTGCCGTGGGTGTGCGCGTGGGCCCCGGACAGAATCTTGATGAACGTGGACTTGCCGGCACCGTTGTCCCCAAGAACGCAGAGGACCTCACCTGCCCCGACCGAGGCTGACACACCCTGCAGTGCCAGAATGGAACCATAGGTCTTGCCGATGTCCCGAACTTCAAGAATCGGCGGGGCAGCGGATGCCTGTGAGTCTGTCATGAGCGAACTCCTGCCTGGCGGCGTACATAGAGGTTGACGAGTACGGCAAGCAGCAGCATGCCACCGAGGAACGCTTTGAGCCAGTTATTGTCCCACTGCGCGAACACGATACCCTGCAGGGTCATGCCGTAGATCAGGGCGCCCAGAGCGGCACCGATGGCCGATCCGTAGCCGCCGGTCAGCAGGCAACCGCCAACGACAGCGCAGATGATGTAGATGAACTCCTGGCCGATGCCGGTCGTGGCCTGCACCGTTGACACGTCGAACAGCTGGAGCATTCCGACGAGCCACCCAGCGCCAGCCGTGGTCATGAACAGGCCCATTTTGACCTTCATGACCGGCACGCCCACCTGGCGTGAGCTGGTGATCTGGCCACCGACCGCGAAGATCCAGTTTCCCGAGCGGGTACGCAGCAGAATCCAGGTGGCCAGCGCGGTTAGGGCGATCCACCAGACGATGGAGATTTTCACGTCCATGCCAAAGAGTGCGAACGAGGAACCGAAGAACACCTTGACGGCATCGAAGCCGGGTACGGCGCTCATGCCCTGAATGGAGACCGTACCGGTGATGATCTTGGTGACCGCCAGGTTCACTCCCTGCAGAATGAAGAAGGTGGCGAGGGTGACGATGAAGCTCGGCAGCCCGGTCTTCATGACCACGAAGGCGTTCGCCGCACCGATTGCCAGTGCGATCGCCAAGGCGATCACGAGGGCGAGCCAGATGTTGACGCCCCACTCGGTCGTGACGATTCCGACGATGAGTCCGGTCGTACCGACCATGGCCCCGGCGGAGAGGTCGAACTCCCCGCCGATCATGAGCAGGGCCACGGCGACGGCCATGATGCCGAACAGTGATGCCGAGTAGAGCCAGGTGGCCACGCCGGCAGGAGTCAGAAAGGCCTGGGTCGAGACCGAGAAGAAGATGAAGATGGCGAGGGCGGCCACCGCTGCGCCGACCTCGGGTCGGCGCAGCAGCGTGATGATCAGACCGGCGGGCTTAATCCGTTCGTCGGTAACCGCGGGTGCGGTACGGGTCATCGCGTTCCATTCTTCGCGAACTTCGCGACCTGCTCCGCGTTGTCCTTGGTGACGAAGCCGGGGCCGGAGTAGACCGGCAGGCCGCCACCGACGACGTCGCCGTTACGAGCCTGCAGGGTGAGGAAGGTCACCGGCAGGTAGCCCTGGGAGTACGGCTGCTGGTCAACGGCGAACAGAATCTTGCCGTCGAGGATGAGCTGGGTGACGTCGGAGGACACGTCGAAGGTCGCGAGTTTCGCCGAACTGGCCGCTTCTTCGATCGCCTGGCTGGCCGCTACAGCGATACCCGGGTTCAGGGTGAGGACGCCATCGATGGACGGGTCAGCCAGAAGGCTGCTCTTGATCGTGTTCTGGGCGTCGGCAACGTTCGCGACGTCGACCTGAACGTTGGTAACGCTGCCGCCGAGGGTGTCAGCTGCGCCCTTGCAGCGTTCTTCCAGTCCGGTGTTGCCGGCCTCATGAATGACGCAGATGACGTTACTGACATCGGCAGCGGCGAGCTGCTCGCCCGCACCCTGACCGGCGATGAACTCGCTCTGACCGACGTGGGTCTGGGCACCGAATTCCCGGGACTGTTCCAGGCCGGAGTTGATCGTGATCACCGGGATACCGGCGGCGACGGCCTTTTCGACGGCGTTCTTGACGCCGTCCGGGTTGGCCATCGAGACGATCAGACCGTCGGGGTTCGTCGCAACGGCGGCGTCGATGAGCTGGCTTTGCTTGACCGGGTCACCATCGCCCTGGTAGGTGACAGTGGCGCCGAGGTCTTTTCCGGCCTGCTCCGCGCCGCTCTTGACGACGTCCCAGAAGGTGTCTCCCGGGGAGCCGTGGGTTACGACGGCGATCGTGACCGGGTCGCCCGAGGCCGCAGCGTCGGTGGTGGCTGCCGTGTTCGTGGTGGACGTGCAACCGGTGAGGGCGAGCGGCAGGACGACGAGCGCCGCCATCCAGCGAGATTTGAGCTTCATAAGTGGATCCTCCATTGGATACATTGTGACTGAGGCGGTGCCGTGTGTGGTGCGGATTGTGCTGTCGGTCGTGAAGAGTCTTAGGGAGTCGCCAAACCGGCGATGAAATCGATGCTGGTGCGCACATCCGCGAGTGGGCCCTGGCCCTCTGCCGGGTTCTCGGTCAGGATCGTGTCCTGCTCGAGCACGTAGTAGCCTGCATAGCCGGCCCCTTCGAGGAAGGTGACAATCGCCCGGATGTCAATGTCACCGGTACCGAGCGGTGTGTACAGGCCCTGGCGCACCGCATCGGTGTAGGTGAGTTCCTTGCGCTGCACCTTCTCGGCCAGGGCTCGGCGCACGTCTTTGAGGTGCACGTGGCTGATCCGAGTGGCGTTGTCGCGGGCCAGTTCGACCGGGTCGGTCCCGCCGATGAGCAGGTGTCCGGTGTCGAGGCACAGCCCGATCTGTGAGCCGTTCAATACCCGCTCGACGTCATGGCTCGATTCGATCATTGTTCCGACGTGGGGGTGAATCGAGGCCACCACGCCGCGGGCGGCCGCGGTCTGCACGAGCCGATCGAGGTTGGCGAGAAGTGTGTCCCATTCCTGCTCGCTCAGCGTCGGGCGGGAGTCGTAGCCGACCTGACCGGTGTCGGCCGAGAGAACGAGGCGGGTCGCCCCCGCTGCCAGAAACGAGTCGAGTTCAGCCTCGATAGCCGGAACCGGGTCGTTTCCCGCGTCGTGCAGCACAATCGGAACGAAACCACCGACGGCCTTCAGACCGGCAGCCGCCAAGGTTTCGGCCTTGTCGATCGGACCAGACGGAAGAAAACCCTCGGGACCGAATTCGGTGGCCACGACGCCCAGTTCGCGCATCTCACCGAGAACACGCTCAGGCGCGAGCTGAAACCCCCAGTCGGGAACCTCGCAGACGCCCCAGGAAATGGGTGCGGCAGCGATGCGGCTCAGGAGATGAGCGGATGCTTCGGCCACGGTCATCGCCTGACTTCATCGAGGCGCACCAGGCGTCCCTCGGCACGGGACAGTTCGGCGGCCTCGGCGATGTACAGCGCTTCCAGTGCATCCCGAGGGGTGCACGGGCTAACGGTCTCGCCCGCGGCGACGGTGACGAATCGGGCCAGCTCCGCAGCGTAGGCGGGAGCGAACCGCTCCTGAAAGTTGGGCCAGGCAGACTCTCTGGGAAAGCTGACGCCCGGCTCTGCACTGGTCAGCGGAACGCGCTCGTCGATTCCGACCGAACGGTTTCCGAGGCTTCCGGCCAGTTCCATGCGCACGTCGTAGCCGGCACCGTTGTAACGTGAACCCTGCACGGTAACCAGGGTTCCGTCATCGAGTGTCAGCAGAGCAGCGGATTCGTCAACGTCACCGGCAGCACCGAAGAAGGAGGCGCCGCGGTTGGCACCGGTCGCGAAGACCGTAGCGACCTCGCGGCCGGTGACCCAGCGCAGAATGTCAAAGTCGTGAATGTGGCAGTCGCGGTAAATTCCTCCGCTGGTGGGAATGTACTCGGCCGGGGGCGGCGTCGGGTCGCAGGTCAGCACGTGCATCCGTCGCAGTTCGCCGATGTCACCGTTCTGCAGGGCACGCTTGGCCTCGGTGTAGCCGGCGTCGAAACGGCGCTGGAACCCGATCTGAACGGGAATGTCGTGACGCTCGACCTCCTCGACGAGCGCGATACTCGAGCTGAGATTCTCGGCGAGGGGCTTCTCGCAAAACGTCGGGATGCCGGCGCGCACGGCCCGCACGATGAGCTCGGCATGGGCCGAGGTCGGCGCGGCGATGACGATGCCGTCTGGCTTCGAGGCGAACGCCTCGTCGATCGTGGCGGAGGCCGAGCCGACCGAGGCCGCCGCGGACGCAGCGCGGGCCGGATCGAGATCCGCGATCAGCAGGTCGGTGACTCCGGCCTGCGTCTTCAACGTGCCGACGTGAGAGAGCCCGATCCTGCCGGCTCCCAGAACTACGAATCGCACTCTATAGCCTCCACAGTGAGTTTGTTTTAATGTCCTAATGTTGTCTCTTTTGACCACGGTATACGCTTGCCCAACGGTCGTCAAGGCTTTGTCTTGACATACTTACAAATCTTGGTCGGATGAGCTAGGACCCCAGATAGGGGCGTTGATTCTCACGTTGCGCCACATAATCACGGCGCGCCTGCGTCGTGCTGTCCAGGGCCGACACCTCGGCCACGGGAACGTCCCACCAGCTCTCCGTGTCCGGTGAGAACAGCAGGGGGTCACTGTTGACATGAATGAGCGTCGCTGTCACGGAGGCCTTCGCCCTGGCCACGGCCGCGGCCAGATCAGCGATGGCGTCTGGCCCGGGCTCGACCCTGATCACTGAAATACCCAGGCTGGCCGCGTTGGCCGCCAGGTCGATCGGCAGCGTCGCATCCGTTTCAAAGTTGTTGTGGGCCGTGTCGCGAAAACGATACTGCGTGCCGTACCGTTGCGACCCCACGGTGTCACTCAGATGACCGATCGAGGCGTAGCCGTGGTTCTGCACCAGCACGATGATGACTTTGACGCCCTCAGCCACCGCCGACACGATCTCGGTGTGCATCATGAGGTACGAGCCGTCGCCGACCATGACGATCGCGTCACGGTCGGGGGCAGCCCGGCGCACGCCGATGCCCCCGGCGATCTCGTAGCCCATGCAGGAGAAGCCGTACTCAACGTGGTAGCCGAGTTCATCTCGCACCCGCCACAGCTTGTGCAGGTCGCCGGGCAGCGAGCCGGCCGCGCAGACGACCACGTCGCGCGGGTCTGCGGCGTGCTGCACCGCGCCGATGATTTCCGACTGGGCCGGCAACGGCCGACCACTCGGGGTGACGGCCGCGTCGACCACCGCGTTCCACTCCGCTTTCTCCAAGCGGATGCGATCGGCAAATTCTGCGTCGACCCGGTAGCGATCGAGACTCTCGGTGAGTTCCAGCAGCGCTTCCCGGGCATCCGCTACCACCGCGATGGCTGCGCCATGTTTAATCGCGTCGAAGGACGCCACGTTGATGTTGACGAAGCGCACGCCGGGATGCTGGAACGCGGTGCGGCTGCCGGTCGTGAAGTCACTGTACCGAGTGCCGATTCCGATGATGAGGTCGGCGTCCCGGGCGATGCGGTTGGCGGCTGTCGTTCCGGTGGCGCCCACGGCGCCGAGGCTCTGCGGGTGGTCCCAGACGAGGGAACCGACGCCGGCCTGCGAGGTGCCAACCGGAATGCCGGTGTGCAGGGCGAAGGCGGCGAGCGCCGCTGCGGCGTCGGAGTAGATGACGCCGCCGCCGGCCACGATCATGGGGCGCTTGGCCTCACGGATGGTGCGCACGACCTGGTCGATGACGCCCCGATCCGGCCGGGGGCGACGGATGCGCCACTCCCGATCAGCGAGAAACTCCACCGGCACGTCCAGAGCCTGTGCCTGCACGTCCTCGGGGAGGCACAGCGTGACGGCGCCGGTTTCCACCGGGTCCGTCAGCACCCGCAGGGCGCCGATCGCGGCCGAGAAAAGCTGTTCGGGGCGCTGCACCCGGTCGAAGAAGCGCGACAGCGGTTTGAAGGCATCATTCACGCTGATGCTCGCGTCGTGCGGCAGTTCCAACTGCTGCAGCACCGGGTCGGCCACCCGGGTGGCGAAGGTGTCGGACGGCAGCAGCAGCACGGGCAGCCGGTTGATCGTGGCAAGGGCGGCCCCGGTCAGCATATTGGTGGCACCGGGGCCGACCGAGGCGGTGCAGGCGAAGGTCGACCGACGTCGGCGCATCCGAGCGAAAGCCACCGATTCGTGCACCATTCCCTGCTCGTTGCGCGCTTGATGATACGGCATGAGGGTTGGGTCGTCCACGGACAGCTGCTTGAGGGCCTGGCCGATGCCGGCGACGTTTCCGTGTCCGAAGATGCCGAAGGTGCCCGCGATCGTGCGTTGGCGCACATCGCCGTCCACGGTGTATTGGTGGGCGAGGAACTCGATGAGTGCCTGGCTGACTGTCATGCGTCGGGTTGTCACGCTGGTGTGTCCTTTCGGAGTACTGCGGGTTCTGAAGTGTAAGGAAGTCGGGAATCGAACTCCTGGCCCGACCAGGTGCCCCGAATCCAACCGTGCGCCGGATCATCGCTGATGCGCCACGAGCGGTCGGGGTCAGAGCCGGCCATCACGTTGAGGTAATAGAGGTCGTAGCCGGGCGCTGCAACGCAGGGGCCGTGCCAGCCGAAGGGCACGAGGGCAACGTCGCCGGTGTGCACTTCGGCCGAGATGTCGATATCTCCGGCTTCGGATGAATAGGTGCGCATGAGACCGAACGGGCGCGCCATCTCCGGCGCGACCTGGCCTCGGGTGACGTTGCTCTCGAAGTAGTAGATCTCCTCGAGCCTCGACTCCACGCCCTCCCGGTACTCGTCGTGCTTGTGCGGCGGGTAACTCGACCAGTTCTCGGCCGGCGTAATCACCTCACACACGATCAGCCGGTCGGCCGCGAGACTGGCCGGGGTGCCGAAGTTGTGTACCTGCCGGCTGGAGCGACCCGCCCCGCGCAACTCGATCGGGACATCCGCTTTGGGAATATAGGCCACCGGAAGCGCCTGATCGGTCGGCGCTTCGGCCACCGCGATCCGCCCAGCGCCTTCTATCGAAAGAGCCGTGCCGGTGGGCAGGTAGAGCGTGTCGGTCGGGCCGTGAAAAACGGATGCCCGCCCAGCGAGAACCTGCACTCGCGGCTCGGTCTCCCCCGCGAGGGTGTAGCGCACCGTGAACGCCCCGGCGAGGGGAACCACGATGCGTTCTACGCCCTCGGCTGCCAGCGACACGGAGTCCCCCGCGACTAGGGCGGCGACGCGGATTCCGGTGTAACGCCATCCGCTGATTGCGGTGTCGACGACGGTTTCCCAGCCGTCACGCTCGAGGGAGCCCCGGGCGTAGAACCAGTCGCGCGGGTGAGGGGCAGCGGATGGCGTTGTCATGTCGTGGCCTAGGCGTTCTGCGGGAAGCCGAGGTTGATGCCGCCGTGGCTCGGGTCGAGCCAGCGGCTGGTGATGGCCTTGCCGCGGGTGAAGAAGTGCACACCCTCGACGCCGTGGGCCTTGGTGTCGCCGAACAGTGAGTTTTTCCAGCCGCCGAAGGAGAAGTACGACACGGGCACGGGGATCGGAACGTTGATGCCGATCATGCCCACCTCGATCTCGTTCTGAAAACGGCGGGCCGCGCCGCCGTCGTTGGTGAAGATGGCGGTTCCGTTGCCGAAAGCTCCGGAATTGATCAGGTCGACGCCCTCTTCGTAGCTCGCCACGCGTACCACTGAGAGTACCGGTCCGAAGATCTCCTCCGTGTACGCCTTGGAGGTCACCGGGAGGGCGTCGATCAGGGTCGGGCCGAGCCAGAATCCGTTCGGGTCGCCGTCCACCTCGATGCCGCGGCCGTCGACGACGATCGTGGCGCCGTCTGTGGCGGCGATGTCGATGTAGCTGGCGACCTTGTCGCGGTGCACCTCGGTGACCAGCGGGCCCATGTCGCAGGAACGACGGCCGTCGCCGACGGTAAGGGTGTTCATGCGGGTGACGAGCTTTTCGATCAGAACGTCGGCGACGGGTTCGACCGCGACGATGACACTGATGGCCATGCAGCGCTCCCCCGCGCTGCCGAAGCCGGCGTTAATGGCGGAGTCGGCGACGAGGTCAAGGTCGGCGTCGGGCAGCACGAGCATGTGGTTCTTTGCTCCGCCGAGAGCCTGCACGCGCTTGCCGTGGCGTGTACCGGTCCCGTAGACATACTGGGCGATCGGGGTCGAGCCGACGAAGGAGATGGCCTTCACGTCGGGGTGCTCGAGCAGGCCGTCGACGGATTCCTTGTCACCCTGCAGCACGGTGAACACACCGTCGGGGAGTCCGGCTTCCTTGAGCAGCTTGGCCATCCAGATGGCCGCGCTCGGGTCCTTCTCGCTGGGCTTGAGGATGACGGCGTTGCCGGCCGCGAGGGCGAGCGGGAAGAACCACATCGGCACCATGGCCGGAAAGTTGAAGGGGCTGATCACGGCGACGACGCCGAGGGCCTGGCGGGTGGAGTAGACGTCGACACCGGTAGAGACATTCTCGGAGTAGTCGCCCTTGAGCAGGTGCGGGATGCCGCAGGCGAATTCCACGACCTCCTGGCCACGCGATATCTCGCCGAGGGCGTCGGAGAGCACCTTGCCGTGCTCGCTCGTGATGATCTCGGCCATTTCACCCTTGCGGGCGTTCAGCAGTTCGCGAAAGCTGAACAAAACCTGCTGGCGCTTGGCGATCGACAGGTCGCGCCAAGCAGGGAAGGCGGCCTTGGCGCTCGCGATGGCGGCCGCAATCTCGGCCTGGTCGGCGAGCGACACGTTCTTGCTGACCGTGCCGAGGGCAGGATCGAAGACCGGCGCGGTGCGGCCGGAAGTTCCTGCTTGTTCTTTTCCGTCGATCCAGTGCGCAACGAGGGCCAGGTCTGTTGCTGTTGTAGGCAAAGTGAACTTCTTTCTGAACGAGAGTGGATAGGAGTTTTAGGCGCCGTGCACGAGCTCGGCCGCGGTATCGATGGCCGCCTCGACGTTGCCGTCGCCCGGGTAGAGCAGGCTGCGGCCCACAACGAGGCCGCGCACGCCGGGCAGCCCGAGGGCGTTCCGCCAGGAGTCGAACGTTTCTTCCTGTTCGCCGACCGGGTCACCGCCGAGGAGCAGGGTCGGCAGGGTGGTGGCGGCCATAACGCGAGCCATGTCGGCAACGACCGGCAGCTTCAGCCACGAGTAGGCGCTGGAGTTACCGAGGCCCTCGGCGATGGCAATCGAGAGGATGACGGCATCCGTTGTGAGGTCGTTCTTGACGCGACCATTGGCCCAGGAGCTCATGAACGGTTCGAGCATGATGGGAATGCCGCACTTGGCCGCTTCGCTGACGGCGAGCGCTGTCGCCTCGAGGGTAGCCAGCGAGCCGGAGTCTTCGAGGTTGATCCGCACGAGGTTCTTGGCGAAGTCGAGCCGGTCGCGCTTGATTTTGTCGATGTCGTAGGCGGTGTAGCGGTCGTCCATCTCGAACGACGAACCCCAGAGCCCGCCGCGGTTCATCGAACCGACCACGATCTTGTCGTCGAGCAGACCGAGAAGGGCAAGGTCGTCGATGATGTCGGGGGTGCCCAGCACGCCGTCGACGCCCGGGCGGGAGAGCGCGGTGGCGATGCTTTCGAGCAGGTCATAGCGGTTGGCCATGGCGTTGGCATCGTTGCGCACACCGAGGGCACCGCGGGCGCGGTGGTCGGCGGCCACGATGAACAGGCGCCCGTCGCCGCGAATCAGCTCGCGGCGGGTGCGGCTGGCAAGAATTTCGCCGATGCGCTCGGGCTGCGTCGCGCGGGCATGCCGCAGGGCGTCGAAGTCCAGCGTGGTCATGCTGGCAGTCCCTTCAGTATTTCTTCAACGTCTGTGGTCGTGGGCATTGCTGTCGAGCATTCGCGGCGGCCGGCCACGATGGCGCCGGCCACGTTGGCGAATTGCAGAATACGGCGCAGCGGCCAGTCCTGCAGCAGTCCGTAGCAGAGCGCCCCGCCGAAGCTGTCGCCGGCGCCGAGGCCATTGACGACGTCGACGAAGTACGGCGGCACCTCGACGGTTTCGGTGCGAGTCTTCGCGAGTACGCCCTTGGGGCCCTGCTTGACGATGGCCAGTTCGATGCCGCGTTCCAGCAGGGCGTCGGCGGCCCGAAGCGGTTCGGTCTCGCCGACGGCGACTTCACACTCTTCCTTGTTGCCGACGGCAACAGTCACCTGGCCGAGCGCGAGCGAAACCTGAGCGCTCGCCTCTTCGGGTGAGGCCCAGAACATGGGCCGGTAGTCCAGGTCGAGAATTGTCAGTGGGCTTCGGCCGCGGGCTTGCCAGGCTGCGAAATGAGCGGATCGGCTGGGCTCTTCGCTGAGGCCGGTCACGGTTGACCAGTAGATGCGGGCGTTTTTGACGGCTTCGAGGTCGAGCTCGTCTGCATTGATGACCAGGTCGGGAGCTTTGGGTGCCCGGTAGAAATAGAGCGGAAAGTCGTCGGGCGGAAAGATCTCGCAGAACACGACGGGGGTGTTCAGGTCGGGCACGCCGGAGACGTACTCGTCGCTCACACCGAGGCGGCGCAGCTCCTGGTGAATGTAGTTGCCGAACGGGTCGTTTCCAGTGCGGGTGACCACCGCTGAGTTCAGTCCGTGGCGGGCAGCCGCGACGGCAACGTTCGTGGCACTGCCACCGAGGTACTTGCCGAAGGTCGAGACATCTTCGAGGCCGACGCCATCCTGCAACGGGTAGATATCAACGCCGACGCGCCCGATTGTGAGCACGTCGTGGGGGGATCGCGGTGAAGTCGTCATACGCCGATGTACAACTTTCTGAACTAGAAGTGGTCGGCTTGTCGCCGTTCCTCCACAGTAGCGCCCATTGCGCTTAATGTCATGACATATTCACAATAAGTTTTTCAGAGCCAGCGGGGTGCCGCCGGAACGGGTGTCTCAGCTGAAGAAATGCTCCGCGTCGTTCGCCCCGTCGCCCGCCCGTGAGGTTGGCGAGGCTCCCGGAGACAACGCTCGCAGCGTCGTCATCACCGATGGTTGTCGCGTAGGGTGCAGCGACGACTAAACGGATGCTGCCCGCCGGCCACAAAGGCTGTGGCTGCTCGCGCATCGGCCAGCTCGGTGTCGATGGCCATGGTCGCGTCATTGCTCATGACGGCAACGGTACGGCACTGCCACGGATAAGGAGACCGGCACGAAAAAGCCCCCGGAACCAAGGGTTCCGGGGGCATCTGTTGCGGGGGCAGGATTTGAACCTACGACCTCTGGGTTATGAGCCCAGCGAGCTACCGAACTGCTCCACCCCGCGCTACAAGTACAAATTTAGCACACCCTGAAAGCTCGGTTGACCACTTTGGGTTGATATCGCCAATTGGGCACCGAATCTGCATCTCTAATGGCATCAAACACCATGGAATGGCTCGCCGCAAGGAAAATATTCAAAAGCCCCCTCCCGCGGCGCAGCGCACAAAGGCCGCAAGCCCCCACCCGAGACGGGTGAGGGCTTGCGTCCGGTTGTTCGGGGTCGAACTACTCGCCGAGCAGGGCGAGCATGCTCGCGATCGTCTGGGAGAGCTTCGCGTCCGCCGTGCCGTAGTCGGCGAAGTTGCCGGCGGCGAGTGCGGTTGCCTTGTCGGCAATCGCGGTCTTGGCGACGGCGAGCAGCGACTTGAGTTCAGCATCCGTTGCCGGATCACCGGTCGAGGTGCTGGGCACGTCCGTGCCCGTGGCCGGCGTCTCACCGGTCGCGCCACCCGTGGCAGCCGTGTCCGGTACAGCCGTGTCACCGGCCGTGGCACCAGAGTCGCCGCCGAACAGTACGTCGAGGGCACCGTTCAGGGTATCTTCGAACGCGATCTGATCACCGAAGGCCACGAGCACCTTCTGCAGCAGCGGGTAGCTGGTCTCACCCGTTGACTTCACGTAGACCGGCTGCACGTAGAGCAGTCCGCCACCGACCGGGAGGGTCAGCAGGTTACCGTTCAGCACGGTCGACGATCCCTGCCGCAGCAGGTTGAGCTCGGTCGAGACGGTCGGGTCGGCGTTGAAGACGTTCTGCACCTGGCCGGGACCGGGCACGGTGCCGTCCTTGGGCAGGTTGAGGAGTCTCAGCTGGCCATAACCATCCGCTCTGACACCGTCTACTGATCCAGCGTCGGCGTCCACGGCGAGGTAGCCGTAGAGCACGTTACGACTGGATTCACCGGTCGCTTCCGGCTGGAAAGTGGAGTACATCGAGAACGACGGCTTGTCCGATCCGGGTACCTGCATGGTGAGGTAGTACGGCGGCTGCAGGGTGGGGTTGGTCGCGGGCGAGTCGGGGTCGTTCGGCGAGATCCACGCGTCGTCCTTGGAGTAGAACGAACCCGGGTCGGTGACGTGATACTGGCCGAGGATGGCCCGCTGCACCTTAAACAGGTCGGCCGGGTAGCGCACGTGGCTCATCAGGTCGCCGCTCATCTCGCTCATGGGCTTGAGCGTGGAGGGGAAGATCTTCTGCCAGGTCTGCAGCAGCGGCTCGGTGTCATCCCAGGCGTAGAGGGTGACCTCGCCGCTGTAGGCGTCAACCGTGGCCTTGACCGAGTTGCGCATGTAGTTGATGCTGTCCAGCGCATACGGCTGAGCCGGCGTCTGCGTGTCGGCGATGGCGTCGCTCAGGCTCACCGGGGTCGAGTACGGGTAGCTCGCCGACGTGGTGTACCCGTCGACGATCCACTTGACCCGACCATCGACGACCGAAGGGTAGGCGTCGGAGTCCAGTGTCAGGTACGGCGCAACTTTTTGCACGCGGGTCACCGGGTCACGATCGTAGAGAATCTCTGACTTGTCGTTGACCGACGCGGCCAAGAAGATCTGCTCGGACTGGAACTTGAGCGCGTAGATGAGCTTCTTGAACGCGTTGTCGAGTTTCGGTCCGCCGTCGCCGGAGAACGTCGTATAGGTCTGCCCGGCACCCTCGGTGCCCGACGGATAGTCCAGCTCGATCGGATCGACGCCGTCTTCGGCGCCGACGATGGAGTACTCGGGCGAGGTCTCGCCGAAGTAGATGCGCGGTTCGAAATCGCCGAGCGCACCGCTCGTGGGAATGCCGGATTCGAGGAACACGGGCTGCCCGTCGACCGAGCGCTGGTTGCCGTAAGCGGCCACCACACCATAGCCGTGGGTGTAGACGGTCTTCGAGTTGACCCAGGTGTTACCGGTGTTCAGGCCGTCAAGGTTGAGGTCACGAACGGCGACGACGGTGTCTTGCGACACGCCGTCGATCATGTAGCGGTCGACATCGAGATTATTCGGGAACTGGTAGTACTGGCGGAACTGCTCGAGCTGGCCGAACGAGTCACTCACCAGTGCTGGGTCGAGGATACGGATGTTCGCGGTGGTCGCGGCGTCGGCACGCAGGGCGCCCGGCTCGGCGGTGGTCTTCGCGTCGTAGGCGATCTCCTCGATGTTGGCGACGCCGTAGGCATCACGCGTGAGGTCGATATTGCGCTCGATATACGGGGCCTCGAGGGCCTTGGCGCTCGGCTCCACCTGGAAGCGCTCGACGACCCAGGGGTAGAGCGAGCCGATCAGCAGGCTCGACACGATCAGCAGCGCGGTTCCGATGACCGGCAGGCGCCAGCGGCCGATGATGGCCGTGAGAATGAAGAGGAGGGCGACGACGGCGGCGATGCCGGCCAGAATCGCACGGCCGGGGATGGTGGCGTTCACGTCGGTGTAGCCGGCACCGGTAATGAGCGAACCCTGGTTGGTGAGGGTGGAGTACTGGTCGAACCAGATACTCACTGCCTGCAGCAACAGGTACAGCGCCGCAGTGACGGCGATCTGCACACGTGCTGCCTTGGAGATGAGCACCTCGCGGCCGGACACCCGAATGGAACCGTAGAGGTAGCTCGTCGCGACCGTGACGAGGGCCGCGATGAGCACCACAGCGGATGCAAAGGCGAGCACGGCCTGGTAAAACGGCAGATCCATCAGATAGAAGGAGATGTCGAAGTTGAACTGCGGGTCAACGCGCCCGGTCTCGGTGCGGTTGAGCCACATGAGCACGGTCTGCCAGCGGGTGGCAGCGGCCACACCGGCGAAGAGGCCGAGCAGGGCGGGGATACCGTACATCGCAAGGCGACGCAACGGCTCAATGACCTGCTGGTAGCGATCAAGCTGCGAGTTGAGCTTCGCGTAAACCGGGCGCAGGCGGTAGGCCAGCTGGATGCTCACCCACACCGGCACGGCCATGGCGACGAACCCGATCAGGAACAGCACGGTGCCGGCGATCCACTGGGTGGTCAGCACATTAAGGAACCCGAGTTGGTCGAACCACAACACATCGGTATACAGTCCGGCGAAGATAAAGAACAGGATCACCAGCCCTGCGATAATTGCTGCGGTGATTGCTAGCGGGGCTCGGCTGCGCCGTGGGGCGTTGTCGGCTGCTGATGAACTCACGAATTGGCCTCTTGCGCTCAGTCGTTGGGTACAGGGGGATCATTGACTACATGATCAGGGTCAACCTCTATCCTACTTAAGCGCCCCTGAGAGAGTCATCACTGCCACGCGTCGAGGGGACTACAATGTCAGCTATTTAACCGGGCAGGTGGGCAGGTCGCTCGTGTCGCCGGTCTTGATTCCCTCGAGGGCCGTGAGCGCCTGATCGAGCGTCGAAACCGAGAACACGGTCAGACCATCGGGGATATTGCCGGTCACCTCGTCGCAGTTGTCCGCTGGGGCCAGGAACCAGGTTGCCCCACTCTCAAGTGCGCCGTGCAGTTTCTGCTGGATGCCGCCGATCGGTCCCACCGCGCCGGACTGATCGATGGTTCCGGTGCCGGCCACGTTTTCGCCGCCCTGCAACTGGCCAGGGGTGAGCTTGTCAATGATGCCAAGCGCGAACATCATCCCGGCACTGGGGCCGCCCACCTTGTCGAGTTGAATCTGCACCTCGAACGGAAAGTCATAGGTGACCGACACGTTGACTCCGGCCACCACCGTTCCGTCGTTGTCGATCGGCGTGACCGAGACGGTTTGCGCGACACCGCTGCGCAGGATGTCGATGCTCGCCGCCTTATCAGCGCCGTTGACCTGCAGGGCAGCGCGCAGTTCGGCGACATTGGCCACCGCTTGGCCGTTCACCGCGGCGATCTGGTCCTTGCGCTCGATGACTCGCGCGGCCGGAGAACCATCGGGCAGGCTGACCACCGTGACCGTCGTGGGGTAGTCGTAGCCGAGGTGCGTGAGTGCAGCGGCGATGGCATCCTGTTGGGAATTGATCATGTCGGCGCTCGACTGCGCGTCGCGCTGCTCGGTACTGACGTTCTCGGGAAAGACCTGATCAATGGACAGTACGGCCTCGCTCGGATCGAGCCAGGCTCCGGCAACCGTGAGCCAGCTCGGGCGGTTCTCCCGATTGCCGAGCAACGACACGGTGAGCAGATCGAGCGTGCCCTTGGTCGGGTAGACCGTCTCGTCGGGGATGGTGATGAGCGGCGTTTCGACGTTATCGGCGTCGGTGGCAGAGCCGAGGGTGTTGAAGACCGGGCCCGGCTTCTCGATGACGTAGGGGGCCGGCATGATACCCAGGATCACCCCGGCGACGAGTGCGATCAACAGCGCCATCCAGCCGATCGATGGGCGCCGGCGCCGTGCACTGGTGGGTGCCGGTGAGTCATCGGTGAAGAGAGCCACCGTGCTCCTTCCGTGTTGGTACTGGTCTGGTTACGGGTCGTGTTCGCGACGGGCGCACAGCAAGCCCTTCAGCCTAGGATATTTCCCAGCCCCGAGCGGGCTACTCGCACTAGCGTAGAAGTATGCAACTGAGAGGGGCCTGAAGTGGCCGACGACTCCCTACCCCCGAACGATCAGAACCCGAACGAGCCGAGCGACGAGTTTCGTGACATGCTGCGCGACATTCTGAGCGGCAAGAGCGGAATCGACCCGAGCCAGCTTGCCGGTGCTGCCGGCCTGCCGAACGATCCGGCCAGCGTGGCCGCCCTCATGCAACAGCTCCAGGGGGCCATGAACTCCCAGGGCACCGGCGTGGACTGGCAGATTGCGCTCACCCAGGGCCAGCAGCGAGCGGCCAACGGCCAGCTCACGGCCACCGATGAGCAGCAGACCCAGTTGCGTCAGGCCTTTCACATTGCGGCGCTCTGGCTCGATGACGTCATCTCCGTGGCCGAACTGACCGTTGAACCACGCCTCATGACCCGCCGCGAATGGGTCACCGCGACCATGCCGCTCTGGACTCAGCTGGCCGAACCCGTTGCCACGAGCATCTCCGACTCTCTGACCCGCGTCTTCGCCGAGCAGGTGCCCGAGGAGATGCAGGGCATGGTCGCCAACGCGAGCCAGCTCGTGCGCAGTATCGGCGGCACCCTGTTCGCCATGCAGCTCGGCCAGGTCGTCGGCCAGCTCGCCAGCGAGGTCGTCAGCGGCGGCGACGTCGGCATTCCGCTGCTCGGCGAGCAGCAGGCTGCACTGCTCCCCCAGAACGTTGCCGACTTCGGCAACGGCCTCGACGTTCCCGCAGACCAGGTGCAGATCTACCTGGCCGTGCGCGAGATCGCCCACGCCCGACTGTTTCGTCATGCCCGCTGGCTGCGCCTGCACCTGACCAGCGCGGTCACCGCTTACGCGCGCGGGATCAGTATTGACTCCAGCCGGCTCGAAGAACTCGCCGGAAGCTTCGACCCGTCGAACCCGGAAGACCTGCGTCAGGCCATGGTCGACGGTTCGCTCATCCAGCAACAGGACGAGTCACAGATTTCAGCCTTGGCCCGCCTCGAAACGATGCTCGCCCTGGTCGAAGGCTGGGTCGACGTCGTCACCGCTCGCGCCACCATCCGACTGCCCAAAGCGGATGCCATCGCCGAGACGGTCAAACGCCGCCGAGCTTCCGGTGGCCCAGCCGAATCCGCCTTCGCGACCCTCGTCGGTCTTGAGCTTCGCCCGCGCCGATTGCGGGAGGCTGCTGCCATGTGGCAGGCCGTGACGGATGCCGTGGGTAACGAAGCGCGCGACGCGCTCTGGTCGCACCCCGATCTGCTGCCCACCGAGCAGGACATCGACGATCCCCAGAAGCTCATTGCTCGCCTCACGAGTGCGGCTCGTGGCGAGCCCGACGTGCTCGACGACGTCGACCAGGCTCTCGAAGACCTGCTGCGCGATGACGGTGCCGAGCGCCCGCACGAGGAATAGAACACTTTTCTACCCCTCAGGTGGGGTCGCAACGTTGCGGCAACCTTTGCTGATCTACCGTCGTGCAACGGACGAAATGTCCCAAACGAAGGAGTTTGGCAATGACGATTACCGAGAGCGATCCGAAAAAATCCACCCGGGTGCCCACGACCATGCACGCGGCCGTCGTGCACGAGTTCGGCCAGAACCTCACCATCGATGAGGTACCGGTACCAACCCCCGGCCCCGGCCAGGCCCTGGTCAAACTGATCAGCAGCGGTGTCTGCCACACCGACCTGCACGCCATGGAGGGCGACTGGCCGGTCAAGCCGAGCCCGCCATTCATTCCCGGCCACGAGGGAGTCGGCGAGGTCGTCGCCCTCGGCACCGGCGTCGATGACCTCGCCATCGGCGACCTGGTCGGCAACGCCTGGCTCTGGAGCGCCTGTGGCAGCTGCCAGTACTGCCGCACCGGCTGGGAAACCCTCTGCGAAGCCCAGCAGAACGGCGGCTACAGCGTCGACGGTTCATTCGGGCAATATATGCTCGTCGACTCCCGCTTCGCCGTGCGCATTCCTCACGGCGCCGACCCGATCGAAATCGCCCCGGTGCTGTGCGCCGGCGTCACCGTCTACAAGGGCCTCAAGATGACCGAGGCCCGTCCGGGCCAGTGGGTCGTCATCTCCGGCATCGGTGGCCTCGGTCACATCGCCGTGCAGTATGCCAAGGCGATGGGCCTGCGCGTTGCCGCCGTCGACATCGCCGACGACAAGCTCGCGCTCGCCCGCAAGCACGGCGCCGAACTCGTGATCAATGCTCTTGACGGAGACCCGGTCGCCGCCATTCAGAAAGTCACCGGCGGAGTGCACGGCGTACTCGTGACCGCGGTTCACCCGGCCGCCTTCGGCCAGGCAATCGGCATGACCCGTCGTGGCGGCACCATCGTCTTCAACGGCCTGCCGCCGGGAGACTTCCCAGCCCCGATCTTCGACATCGTACTCAAGGGCCTCACCATTCGCGGCTCCATCGTGGGTACCCGCCAGGACATGGAAGAAGCCCTGCAGTTCTACGCGCGCGGCCAGATTCACCCCACGGTCTCCGAGCGCCGCATCGACGAGGTCAACGAAGTACTCGACGAGATGAAGCACGGCAAGATCGACGGTCGCGTGGTCATCCGCTACTAGGTTGCCCCACCACGATCTGCACTGAGGTGCGGGCTGCGGATACGTTCGAATCCCAATGTTCGAGCGTGGTCGCGCCCGCACCTCTGGTGTGCCTGTGGATAACTTCTCCGCGTTCTGGCCAGATGCGTCATCATGTCGGCATGGCCCTCCGACTGAACCCACGATACCCACTGGTCTGGCGCACACCGGATTGCGTCCAACTCGGCGTGGACCACGCCATCGTCACGATCGGCGGGCTCACTCTCGCCCACGAAGCCGTGCTGTCAGCCCTCACTGCTGGGGTGCATCGATCGGGTGCGCTGCTGCTGGGAACCCTCGCCGGGGCATCCGCTGCGGAGGTGGCGCACCTGCTCGAACTGCTCGAGCCGGCACTGCTGTACGTGCCGGACGATGCAGAACCCAAGGTCACGCCCCTGCCCCGCACCGTGCTCGTTGACGGCGTCGGGCCGACCGCTTTTCGGGTGCGCACCCTGCTGTCCAACCTCGGCATCGAGGATCCGCTGCCCGGCGACGAACCCGACCTGGCCGTGCTGGTCGGGCAGTACGTTTTCTCACCCGAGCGTCACGGACACTGGCTGCGCCGTGACATTCCGCACCTTCCGGTGGTGTTCAGCGACAGCGCGGCGCGGGTCGGGCCGCTGGTCGAACCGGGCCAGGGGCCCTGCCTGACCTGCCTGGAACTGGCACACGTCGACACTGATCCGGCATGGCCGGCCATGGCCTGCCAGCTGGCCCCGCGACAGGCCCCGAGTGAAACGCCCAGGCTGAGTTTTGAGGTGGCCGCCCGAGTGGCCGGGCTCGTACAGGATCGCCTGGAGACGGGCCGGTCAGCGGTGTTCGCCCGGTCGTTGAGCATCGACGCCGTCACCGGTACCGTCACGCGGAGCGAGCACCGGCTCCACGAGCGGTGCGGCTGCCAAGCTCTTGCAGAAAACGAGACCGTTCCCGAGGCGCGCGAGCCTGCACACCCGACGACGACCAGCTGAGCGCGAGTCGGCGGCGGGCCCGGGTGATGCCGACGTAGAGCAGACGACGTTCCTCGTCGATCTGATCGAAGGTGCTGGCATAGCTGATCGGCACGAGACCTTCGCTGAGCCCGACCACGAACACGTCATCCCATTCGAGGCCCTTAGCTGAGTGCATCGTGGCGAGCGTCACGGCCGACACGGTCGGTTCGTGCTGGCCGGCCTGGCGTTCCATCAGCTCGTCGGTGAACTGGCGAAATGTGGTTCCCGGTGCGGCCTGGTCGACCAGCCCCATCAGGGCATTGAGGGATTCCCACCGAGCCTGCACCGCGCCGCGCGTCTCCGGCGCCGTCTGGCTCCAGCCGAGCGACCGCAACACGTCGCTGACCGACTTGAACAGCGGTTCCCCGACGATCGAAACGGATGCCGCCCTTAGGCTCATCACCGCCTGCTTCACCTCCGGCAGGTCGAAGAACCGTTTGGCCCCGCGAATCTGGTAGCTCACCCCCACCTCGGTCAGCGCCGTTTCGAGCAGCGCGGCCTGCACGTTGACCCGGAACAGAACGGCCACGTCTTCGGGTTTGGTGCCGGTGTCGATGAGATGCAGGATCTGCTCGGCGACGCCGCGCGCCTCGGCCATATCGGAGGCATAGCCACGCACTGTCGGATCGGGGCCGCCGTCGGACTGTGCGGCGTGCAGGGTTAGCGCGCCGGAACGGCCGCGCATGAGCTGGTTGGCAGTGGCCACGATCGGCGCCGTTGACCGGTAGTTCTGCTCAAGGCGCACCACCGTGGCGTCCTCGTAGTGTTTGGGAAAGTCGAGCAGGTAGTCGCTGCGGGCGCCGGCGAAGGAGTAGATGGTCTGGCTGGCGTCGCCGACGACGCAGAGGTCGCGGCGGTCGCCGAGCCAGAGTGCGAGCAGATCGTGCTGAAGCGGGGAGACGTCCTGGTATTCGTCGACGATGAAGAATCGGTACTGTTCGCGCACCTGCAGTGCCACCGACGGTTCGGCCTCGATCATGCCAGCCATGGCGAGCAGCACGTCTTCGAAGTCGATCTGTTTGCGATCGTCTTTGAGCTTCTCGTAGGTCTGCTGCAGGGCGACCACCTGGTCCACATCGAGCCGACCGGGCAGGCTGCGTCTGGCGATGCCGGCAGCGTACTGCTCAATGCTCAGGCCGCTGGTCTTGCGCCATTCCACCTCGGCGGCGAGGTCACGCAGGGTGGCGGTGTCAATTTTAAGGTGCAGGGCTTCGGCGGCGTGGCCGAGAATGCGCCCCTTACCGTCGAGGATGCGTGGTGCCTGCCCGCCGACGACGTGCGGCCAGAAGTAGTTCAGCTGGGACAGCGCGGCGGCGTGGAAGGTGCGCGCGGCCACTCCCCCGGCACCGAGCTGCCGCAGGCGACCGCGCAGTTCGGCGGCCGAGCGGCTCGTGAAGGTGAGCGCCATGACCCGGTTGGGAGCATAGGCGCCGGTCAGCACGCCGAGGGCGATGCGGTGGGTGATGGCGCGGGTCTTGCCGGTGCCGGCCCCGGCGAGCATGCAGACCGGGCCGATCAGGGCTTCGGCGGCGATCCGCTGCTGCTCGTCGAGGCCTTTCAGTAACGAATCGGCGGTCACCGTCACGGTCGGATCAGTTCCGTCGCGGCGGGCAGCGGGGCACCGAGCCAGCGCTCGATCATGGCGTGCGCGATCGAGGACGGGCCGGGCAGCAGCATCCACTCGCCGGCGTCCTGCAGTTCCTGCCGACTGAACCAGCGCAGCGCCAGAATCTCGGCGCCGTCGGGCAGCAGGTCGTGGGCGGGCTGGTCGTCGGCGAGCCGGGCGGTGAACCCGCACATGACCGAGGCCGGAAACGGCCACGGCTGCGAGCCGACATAGGCCGGGTCGGTGACCCTCAGGCCGGATTCCTCAAACATTTCGCGGATCACGGCCGATTCCAGGGCCTCGCCGGGTTCGACGAAACCCGCGAGTAACGAATATCGGTTGTTCTCCCACATAGCGTTGGAGCCGAGCAGAATGCGATCGTCGGCGTCGGTGATGAGTACGATCACGGCCGGGTCTGTGCGCGGAAAAACCTGGCTGTTGTCGACCGGGCAGCGACGCACCCAACCGCCCTCTTCGACCACAGTTGCGGCGCCGCAGCGCGGGCAGTGAGCGTGTGAGGCGTGCCAGTTGAGCACGCCAAGGGCCTCGGTAAACAGGCCGGCGTCACGGTCATCCAGCACGGTCGCGACCGTGCGCAGGCCGACCCAGCGCGTGGAATCGGACTCGAGGCCGACAGCGGCGGCATCATCGAGCTGCACGGCGACGATTTGCGTCCCGAATGCTTCGGGCAGGTCGGTCGAGAGCGACCGGCCCAGGTAGACGCGCAGGCTCGGGTTCTGTGCACTCATCGGCAGGCTCGTCGGCGACAGCAGGGCGAGGTGCACGGCGCCGGTGTGGTCCTTTGGCGCGAGCAGAATTTTACCGTGCCAGACGGGCAGAACGCGGGTGGCGGCATCCGCCCAGAGCTGGTCGAACAGCCCGGGAACGCCACGGCTGAGATGATCGCGGTCGATCGCGTGCCGAGACAGCGGCAACCGCGTCGTGAAAGTGAACGACATGGTGAATCTCCGAGCTCTGCGAGAACGTGGGTGTGGAGGCGTGGCGAATAACCAGCAGGTGCGTAATTCGATCTAACCTAGTAGGCATGGCCAGAACTCAACTCACTCTAGCCGCGTTAGCCACCTCCGCTGTTCCGGGGCTCGACGTGGCCTACGCCCGTAAGCACAGTGCCGGCGCGCACGGACTGTTCGACTCGGCGCTCGTCATCGACAGAGACGGGCGGGCGCTGATCATTCGCGTTCCTACCAGCCAGTCGGCCGAAACGGAGCAGTCCGCTGACCTCGTGGCGTTGCGCGCGCTCACCACCGGCAATCGCAGCCGGCTGCCGTTCGACGTTCCGGAATATGTCGGCCAGACGCCGATTCAAGGTACCCGCGCGGTCGTCTACGAGCTGCTGGCCGGTGACAGTTTCGATGCGGATGCCCTCACCGGGCACGAGGGCGTCTCCGGGTCGATCGGGCGGGCCATCGCCGCGATCCACTCACTGCCGAGCGCCTTCATCGGCACCGCCGGGCTTCCCCAGCAGAGCGCGGAACAGTGTCGCAAGGATACGATCGACCTGATCGACCGCGCCGCCAACACGGGCTACCTGCCCGCCGCGCTTCTGCGCCGCTGGGAACAGGCCACCGACGACGATGCGCTGTGGCAGTTCGCACCGGCCGTGGTTCACGGGTCGATGTCGGCCGATTCCATTCTGATCACCGACGACGCCGTGTCGGGCATTCTCGGCTGGTCGGGCCTGGCCGTCGGTGACCCGGCCCGCGACCTGCACTGGTTGCTTGCCGCGCGCGGTGACGCCGCCGAACTGGCCATCGATGCCTACTCGAACGCACGCCAGGGCAGTGATACCCACATCACCCAGCGCGCCATGCTCTATGCCGAGCTCGAGCTGGCCCGCTGGCTGCTGCACGGCGCGAGCAGCCACGACCAGTCCATCGTCGATGACGCCGTCGCCATGCTCGACGGGCTCGTCGACACGGTGCACAGCCATACCCAGCAGCCGCTCTCCCCCGAAACCGGCCCGATCATGACCGTCGACGACGTGGAGACCATGCTCGACCACATGCCGCGCGCCGCTCGGGATTACGACCAGCACGCAGCGATGCACACCGACAGCTACAACTTCTCGGGACTGACCATCGATTCCGAATCCGACGACGACTCCGAGGATGCTTCGTCGAGCACCGGGGCCATCGCCCCAGACCAGGCGGCGAGAAGGTCTGCCTCGGAGTAGAGACGCTCCGGGGCTATGACGGTGTCGTCGGCCACGAAGTAGAACACCGCGTCGACAATGCTCGGATCGATCCCCTTCCACCGGGCATAGGCCAACCGGTAGAGCGCGAGCTGGGTCTGCTTGAGTTCGAGGTCGGCGGCGTTTTTTGGTGCCCGCCCGGTTTTCCAGTCGACCACCTGGTACCCGGTCGGCGTTTGGTAGACGGCGTCGAGCTTGCAGACGAAGACCTGGCCGCCGAGCACGTGGTGAATTTCAATCTCGACGTCGACGGGCGCTCGATCGGCCCATTCGGACCGTTCGAAGGTAGCTTGCAGTGCCGCAAATTGCTCCTGCTCCGGCACCCCGAGGTCGCTCAGCGTGCCGGTACCGCCGTCATCATCGGTGCCGAAGTCGAGTTCGTTCAGTGCGGCATCGACGCGGTCGGTACCGGTGGCACCGCCGGCGCGGCTCTCCACCCAGGAGTGGAACAGAGTTCCGAGCCGCGTGGCCCGATAGGGACGCTGCGGCATCGGGCGCCGCAGCTCGGCGGCGACTCCGGCCGGGTCGTCGACGTAATCCTTAAACCGGGAGGCCGGAATGCGGGTGGGTACGGGGGCCGCCGCGCCACCGGCCAGCCGCAGGGCGCGTTCCTCGAGCAGCAGGGTGACCGCGTGGGACCAGCGGGTGGGGGAATCCGCTTGGCTGCCCGCCACGCGGGTCGCTGCGGCTTCAACGAGCGGGCGTCGGGTAGCGAGTGGGTCGAACGGCCACAGTTCGGTGCCGTCCTCGGCGGAATCCGGCTTGACGACCTCGTCGCTCGTGTCGGGGATTGCGGGGATGATGCCGGCCTCGGCGAGTTCGGTCAGGTAGCGGCTGGGCCGCCGCATGGTCGATCCGGGGCCCCAGAACGAGCCGGTCAGCAGCAACTCTCGTTTGGCGCGGGTGGCGGCCACGTAGATGAGCCGGCGTTCTTCGTCGTCGTGCCGTGTCGCCAGCTCGGCCTTGTAGGTCTGGAAAGCCAGCTCGTAGTCGAGCTGGGTCTCGTGGCCGATGATTTCAAGTTCGGGCAGTTCGGAGCGGTCGCCGCGAAAACCGTAGGGCAGTTCGCCGAAACGCAGCCAACCGCTCGTATCGCGAGCAGCCGCGGGGAGGCTCTTCTCGGTCAGGTTGGGAATAGCCACGAAGTCCCATTCCAGGCCCTTGGCGCCGTGAATCGTGACCAGCTGCACGGTGCCCTGTTCGGAGAGTTCGGCGCGCGGGCCGAGGTCATCCTGCAGCTCCGCCCGCTTCAGCCAGCGCAGAAAGCTGGCCAGGGTACCCTGCTCGTCGCTGTCGAGGAAGGCGGCAACCGTATCGTGGAAGGAGTACAGGTTGGCCAGTCCGAGATCGTTGGCCTCGTTCGCGGTCAGTTCGATGTCCAGCCGAAATTCCTGCTCGATCAGGCGCACGAAATCGAGCAGCGGCAGGCCGGCGCGGGATCGCAGCCAGGCCAGCTGCCGACCGGCCGACTGCACGCGGGCGCGCCCCAGCTCGCTGAACCCGTCGAACTGGCCGTGGGAGTCAGGCGCAGTGCCGAGAAAATCGAGCGCGTCTACGAGGGAACTGCCCTCGTCGCCGGCGACGGATGCCCGCAGCTTGCCCCGCAGATCGGCCGAGATGGCCTGCTGCGCCCAGTCATGTCCGGCCAGCCAGCGCGCCACGTCGGCGAGCGCCGCGAGGTCGCGGGCGCCGACCCGGTAGCGGGCGCCGCTGAGCAGGCGTACCAGTTCGCTGCCGGCCGCAGGGTCGTGCACCACGCGCAGCACGCTCACGACATCGGCGACCTCCGGGGTCGAGAGCAACCCGCCGAGGCCGAGCACGTGGGCGCGCACACCGTGCGCCCGCAGTACCTCGGCGAAGTAGTCCATCTCGCGGCGCGCACGAAACAGCATCGCGCCGCTGTAGTCGGCGGGCCCGTGGTCGCCGACCAGCCGGGCGGCAAACCAGTCGGCGACCGCGCCGGCCTCCTCGGCGATGGTTTGCGCCATGACCGCGTCGACAGTGCCTGGTCTGGTGCCGGTCGGCACCTTGAGCGTTTCGACCTGGATTCCGCCCGGCTTGGCCCGCAAGGCTTCGCTGAGCGGCGCGACGAGGGCGTTGGCGGTATCCAGCACGCGAGCGGGATTGCGCCAGGTGAACGACAGCGACATCGTCGGAGCGGACGCTGCGGCGCTGAAATCCTGCGCGAAGCCGAGCAGGTTTGCGGAACTGGCACCGCGCCATCCATAAATCGACTGGTGCGGGTCACCGACCGCCATCACCGGGTGGTCACGAAACAGGGTGTGCAGCAGCTCGGTCTGCAACACCGAGGTGTCCTGGTATTCATCGAGCAGCACCACCCGATACTGGTCGCGGTAGCGGTCGACGACCGCATCGACCTTCTGACAGACCTGGAGTGCAAGGGCCACCTGGTCGGAGAACTCGATCAGGCCGAGGCGCCGCTTCTCGCTGCTGTAGTGCGCGGCGAGTTCGGCCAGCACCGGCAGCGGTGCAACGGAGGCCAGGGACTCGACCGCCGAATCGTAGGGCTTCTTCTTGCGCGGATTGCCGTAGGGCAGATCGGGGAGGTAGGCGAAACTCTGGGCCAGAGCGGCTAGGTCGTGCGGCGCTCCCGAGGCGCCATCGTGCCAGGCTGGCGGGTTCTCGGCGAGGGCGCGACTGAGCTGCAGCACGGCGTCGGTGACCTGGTCGAGGCTCTTGCCGAACGGCACGAGGCGGCCGTCACCGTGCTCGATGACGACCCGCCGGGCGAGCAGCCAGCCGCTCGTTTCGCTCAGCAGAACCGACTCCGGTTCCCGGCCGAGCAGCAGAGCATTGTCGGTGAACAGGCGACTGGCGAAGGAGTTGTAGGTGGAGACGTTCGGAGTGTTGAACAGGTCGGAACCCGCCGCTTCGGTGGAGTCATCAGCGTCATCGGTGCCGGCGATCATCGGCATGAGGCCGGCTCGGTCGAGCTCGGTGATGCGCCGGTTGATGCGCTCTCCCAGTTCGCCGGCTGCCTTCCGCGTGAAGGTGAGCCCGAGAATCTGGTCGGGACGGGCGTGGCCGTTCGCGAGCAGCCAGAGCACCCGGTTGGCCATGGTCTCGGTCTTGCCACTGCCGGCTCCGGCGACCACCAGGGTGGGAGTGAGCGGCGCCTCGATCACCGCCTGCTGTTCGCTGGTGGGCGGCGGCAGTTCGAGTTGCGCGGCGATGTCGAGGGCGGAAACCGTGCTGACCGTGGTGCTGAGACTCATGAGCTGACCTGCTTGATGACGTGGATTCGGCAGGACCCGTGGGACCGCGGGTCGAGGCAGTGCGAGGTGATCTCGGCGATGAAGGTGGCGCCGCTCATGCCCGTCGCGTCGGCACCGACCCGCTCGCGGAAAGCTTCGAGCTGCTCCGGCGTGAAGGCGGGCTGGGTGGGATTGCGGTAATTCTGTTTGACCGTGCCGGACGAGACGATGACCAGGCGAGCCCCGGCCAGGTCCATATCCCCGGACACGCCCTCGATGACGCCGTCCTGGAACGCCAGCTGATAAGCGCCGAGTTGCGGATGCTCCGCGACGCCGACATCGCTGGTCGCGTCACCCTTGCCGGTTTTCAGGTCGACAATCACGGCCCGGCCGTCGGCCTGGCGTTCCACCCGGTCGATGGTGCCGGAGAGCACGGCACCGCTCACCTCAAGCGTGAAGGTGCCCTCGGCGCTCAACAGTTCACCACCGCCGCGTTCGAAATCGAGCAGGTAGGAGGCGAGCCGGTCGGTGAGCTCCCTGGCTGCGACCTTCTGCACGCGCGACTGCCAGTCAGCGTCGAAGTCGAGCTCATTCCAGCGCGCCTCCACGCCCTGCCAGAGCGCTTCGGGCCGGCGATCGGTCGCGTCTTCCATGACCTTGTGAATGATCGTGCCGAGGTTCGCTGCGGTGTTCGAGCTGCCACCGCCGACCTGGCCGATCAGCCAGTGCAGCGGGCAGGTTTCGAAGGCCGCCATGCGCGACGGCGAGACCCGCACGGGCTCGTCGCCGGCCTCTGGATCGTTGAGCGGGCGCACGGTGCTGGGGTCGGTCAGCCCGTACCACTGGTCGGGCGCAGCGCCGGGCACGTTTTCGCTGGCCAGGCGAGCCAGCGTGGCCGCGGCATCCGCTGCCCGGGCGACCGTCTCGGAGTCGGTGCGAGCCGGCGAGCGGATGGCGCGGGTCAGGTCGCGGCGCAGACGCCCGGCCAGGCCGCGCAGCGACAGGGGGTAGCGGCCAAGATCGTCAACGCCCAGGTCGGGCTCAGGCGCGGGCAGCAGGCGCAGAAACACCGAGGGTTCGTTCTCTTCATTGCTCACGGCGGTGACGAGCAGTTCGGTCGTGGCCCGGCTGGCGGCCTGGGCGAACATGCGCAGTTCGTCGTGGAGTACCTGGGTGCGGGCAGCGGTTCCGGCCAGCCCCGTATCGCCCTGTCCCGAAGCAACCAGGGCCAGGTCACCGGCGCCGAGCAGTGACCCACGGATGCGCAGGTCGGGCCAGACGTTGGCCTGAACGCCGGCGAGCACGACGATGTCGAAATCCCGTCCGATGGTGCCGCTCGGCGTCGACACGATGACGGCAGCGCCGAGCGAGCGCGGCGCGAGGGTGTCTTCGGGCACATCCGTGTCGACGAGGTGTTCGAGGAACAATACCGGCGGGGCCGATGGCGTGCGCTCGACATAGCGCTGGGCGGCGGAGAACAGGGCGACGACGGCGTCGAGGTTGTGGTTGGCTTCGTCGGCGACGATTCCGGTTCCGGTGGACTGTTCTTTCCACTCTCGCTCGAGGCCGCTGCGCTGCCACAGGCCCCAGAGCAGTTCTTCGATGGTGGCGCCAGCGTCGTATTCGATTTTGGCCTGGCGCAGGCTGACTCCGCAGCCGGCCGCACGGCGGGCGGTGCGGTTGTCGATGGTGAGGAGCAGCTCGGGGTCGAGGAGGGCGGCAACGAGCAGGTCGTCAGCGCTGCGCGGTTCGGCGTTGTCAGTGGCCAGCTCCTGTTGGCGCAGCGCTGCGCGCAGCCGGCGCAGGGTGATCGGGTCGAGTCCGCCGAGCGGGCCGCGCAGCAGCAGGGTCGCTGCTTCCGGGGCGAGCGGCTTACGGCCAAGGGTTACTTCGAGGGCCAGGATGAAGGCCCGCACCGCGTACTCGTCGCGCAGCGCGGTGCTCGCCGTCGAAATCTGGGTCGGCACTTCGAGGGCTGCGAGCCCCTTGGAGATCGAAGGGACCAGCGACCCGGTGCGCACGATCACGGCCATGCGGGACCACGGAATGTCGTCGATCACGTGGCGTTCGCGCAGCAGCCGGGCGATCACAGCGAGCTGATCGGCCGGGCTGCTCGCAACGACGGTGTGCACGGATTGGTCGAGATGTTCGCCCGGAACGGCCGCCACACTCGTCTGTTCGATCGTGGCCGGTTCGATGCTGGCTTGTTCGATGCTGGCCGCGGCACGCTGGGTTCCAGCCGCCGCCGCCCCGATCCGGCTGGTGATCTCCGCGACGACACGACGGATGCCCGACCCGTGCCGGTAGACCGTCCCCAGCACGATCGGCGCGGCCACCCGGCCGCTGTCTGCGGGCACGCCGGGACGCAGGTACGAGCCGAAACGGCCGAGGGCATCCGGGTGGGCCCCGTGGAACGAGCCGGTGCTGATGTCGGGGTCGCCGACGGCGACGATCGCTACCCCGCGCGCCTGAAACTGGGCGAGCAGGGTGAGCGTGGCCTGGGTGACCTCCTGCGCATCGTCGAGCAGAATCAAGCGCAAGCCGGCCAGCGAACCGAGTGTTGCAACGCCCGCCATTCCTGCCTCGGCACTGGCCACGATCGCGGCGGCATAGCGGGCAAGCTCGGTGGAGTCGAACTGGCCCGGGCGAGCCTGGTCTTTGGCCTCCTCGTAGCCGCGAATGAACTCGGCCGCCGCAACCCACTCCGGCCGACCGAGGCCGAAACGCTCGAGCTGGCCAGGGGTCACCCCGTATTCCACCGCTCGCATCATGAGGTCGCGCAGTTCGGTGCGAAAACCGCGCAGGCGGCGCACGTCGGCACCGAGCGTGGCCGGCCAGGCCGGCCCTGCTCCGTCGTCGAGGTGGCCCTGCAGCAGTTCGGCGATGATCTGGTCTTGCTCGCCACCGGTGAGCAGCGTGGGCGGAGGACCACCGGCCTGGGCCACGGCGGAACGCACAATCTGAAAGGCCACCGAGTTGGCGCTGCGAGCCAGCGGACCGTTGGTGGGCACACCGAGGCGCAGTGCGAGCCGGTCGCGCAGGGCTGTGGCACCAGCACGGGTCGGCACCAGCACCAGAACCTCGCTCGGCGAATAGCCACGGTTCAAGACCCGATCGGCCACGAGCTCGACGAGCGTCATGGTCTTGCCGCTGCCTGGCGCGCCGATCACCGCGCCACTCACCCCGTCGGGGAGGTCGAGAACGGCCTGCTGGGCGGCATCAAGGTCGAGGTTGGTCACATTTCAACGGTAACGGGTTGCGCCGACAGTGAAATCGGTCAGGGCTGGTCTGCGTTCTGTCGTACTCTGGGCGCAAGGCTACGAAAGGCAGTTCGGTGGATATTCGCATTGGTATTTTCAACTCTCCCCGGGAGATTGGTTTTGAGACTTCGCAGCCAGCGACCGAGATTGAGGAGACCGTTGCGGCGGCCCTCTCCGGTCAGACCGGCTACCTGAAGCTCAGCGACAGCAAGGGTCGCGTCTACATCGTTCCGACCGTGGGCCTGGCCTACGTCGAACTCGGCAGCGAAGAGTCACGCCGCGTCGGTTTCGTCGCTTAACGCACATGGAACTGCTGTTCGTCGCGCTGTTCGGCGCGGTCATCGGCCTCGCCGCGCGGTATTTTCTGCCCGGGCGGTCCACCCAGGGTTCGGTGCTTGTTCCGGCGATCGGAACGGTCGCGGCATCCGCGGTCTGGGTCGGGCTGACCTGGCTCGGCTGGGATTGGGCCGGCGGGTGGATCTGGTGGGTATCTCTCGGGGCCGCCGCCGCTGCATCCGTTGTGCTGAACCTGGTGATTAGTCGACGACGTATTCACGCCGACCAGCGGATGCTGCAACTCCTCGCCAAAACCGGCTCGCCCGACACCGCGTAGCGTTCGGGGCGCTCGCTAGGCAGTGAGGCCGAGTCCGTCCATGCGGCGGGTGTGTGCGGCGATGAGCTCGGTGAAGACCGGTTCGATGCGCGCCTCGGCTCCGTCGCCTCGGTCAGTACCAGGATCGGCGGCCGGCATCGCCGACCGGGCCACGAGCAGGGTGTCTCCGACGAGTCGGCGACCCCACATGGCCAGCCGGGATCCGAGCGCCACGTCGTTTTCGATGGCGGTCTGCAGTTCGTGCACGAGCACGTCGGTTCCGGAATCCTCGCCGAGCAGCTGCGCCACCCGCGGGCCGATGTCGCGCGGCAGGCCGTCAGAGAGTCGAATGAAGAAGTCGTCGAGCAGACCGCCGGCGAGGTAGCAGCTCAGCAGCAGCTCGTACCAGTTCGCACCGCTCGTCTTCTGGCGAAACTCATCGAGGCCGGCGACGAACGGGGCCATCTCGGTGGCCGGCTCGTGCCCGCGGCGACGAATCTCGGTGATCAGGCCGTGATGCTTGCTCAGAGCCCGACCGGCGGCGGCGCTGAGGCCCTCCTTCACGGCGAGGTTCGGCGCTGTCGCCACGGCGCGGGCCAGGCTTTCGAACTCGCCGAGCTCGCAGTAGGCGGCCTGGCCGAGAAAATGCTGCACATCGGGAGCGAGGGAACTGATGTCCACTTTTTCGGTTGGCTGGAGCGCCCCGCGGGCGGAAAGCCGGGGAGCTTCATTGCGCTGCGGGCGCCGACCGAACCACGTGACCACGGGCTTAGCTTAGGACAGCGCGCCTGTGGCCGCGGTACAAGCGGGGCAGTAAGGTGGAATTACGTCGCCGGCAAGGATCGGCGGCCGCTGCCCGAGACGCAAAAACGGGCGCACTTCGCTTCCAGTTAATGACAGGCATACATTCGTGACTTTCTCCGAACTTAATATTGACCAGGACATGGTCGACTCCCTTGCAGCCAAGGGCATCCTCGAACCGTTCCCCATTCAGACCCAGACCATCCCCCTCGCCCTGGCCGGCCAGGACATCATCGGCCAGGCCAAGACCGGCACCGGCAAGACCTTCGGTTTCGGCCTTCCGGTCATTCAGCGCCTCGGCCTCGACCCCGAGCCCGGCGTGCAGGCACTCATCGTCGTTCCAACCCGAGAACTGTGCGTTCAGGTTTCCGAGGACCTCGAGCTCGCTGCGGCCGGCCGTAACACCAAGATCGTCTCCATCTACGGCGGCAAGGCCTACGAGGGACAGATCGAACAGCTCAAGGCTGGCGCGCAGATCGTGGTCGGCACCCCCGGGCGCCTGCTCGACCTGGCCAGCCAGCGTCTGCTCACCCTTGCCAACGTGCGCGAGATGGTGCTCGACGAGGCCGACAAGATGCTCGACCTCGGTTTTCTCTCCGACATTGAGAAGCTGTTCGCGCAGACGCCGTCCACTCGCCACACCATGCTGTTCTCGGCGACGATGCCCGGGCCGATCGTGGCCCTCGCCCGTCGCTTCATGAACCGCCCGATCCACATTCGTGCGACCGACCCCGACGAAGGCCTCATGCAGGCCAACATCGAGCACCTCGTCTACCGTGCCCACAACATGGACAAGGACGAGGTCATCGGCCGCATCCTCATGGCCGAGGGCCGCGGCAAGACCATCATCTTCACCCGCACGAAGCGCGCCGCCGCGAAGCTCGTCGAAGAACTCGGCGACCGCGGCTTCAATGCCACGGCCGTGCACGGCGACCTCAACCAGGAACAGCGCGAACGCGCCATGGCCAGCTTCAAGAGCGGCAAGAAAGAAATCCTGATCGCAACGGATGTCGCTGCTCGCGGTATCGACGTCGAAGACGTCACCCACGTGATCAATCACACCATTCCCGAAGACGAGAAGGCATACCTGCACCGCGTCGGTCGCACCGGCCGCGCCGGCAAGACCGGAATCGCCGTCACCTTCGTCGACTGGGACGACCTGCACAAGTGGTCGCTGATCAACAAGGCGCTGGACTTCGGCCAGCCCGAACCGATGGAAACCTACTCTTCGTCGCCGCACCTCTACACCGACCTGAACATTCCGGCCGGTTCCAAGGGCCGCCTGCGTGCAACCCCGGTTAAAGACGTCGCTGCCGGCGACACTCGCACCGGTGGCGCCGGTCGCTCGGGCGGGGCACGCAGCGGCGCTGGCGGTCGCTCGGACTCCGGTCGGTCCGGCGGCGCACCGCGCGGTGGTCGATCCGAGGGTGGCCGCTCCGAGGGCGGCCGCGGTCGTGGTGATTCAACGCGCGCAGCCGATCGGGCGGCAACGAGCCCGGTGACCACCGGCGCCGACGAAGGCCGGCCCGCCCGGTCGCGCACTCGCGTCAGTTCCAGCACCAATCCGGATGCCCCGGCCGCTACCCCGGCAGCCGGCACTCACGATGGCGGCGGAGCCGAGCACCACGACGGCAACAACGCGCCGCTGCGTCGCAGCCGCACCCGTCGTCGCTCACCGCAAACCGGCAGCAGCATCTAGCAGCTGATCAAATCATGAGGGCCCGGCATCCGGGCTGACACCGTTTCGACCGTGCCAGCCTGGGTCCGGGCATTTGTGTATCGGTGCCCCGGCATCCGCTATTGCGGTCAGCCGTTGAGAATCAGCCGTAGACGGGAGCTGAGCCGCGCCCCTGCGCGATGATGCGGTCGAGCACCTCGGGGGCCGTCGTGTTCTCGCCGAGCCGGTTGGGCTTGCCTGTACCGTGGTAGTCGCTCGAGCCGGTGACCAACAGCCCGAACTTGGCGGCGAGTTCGTACAGCCGAGCGGTGGGTTCCGGATTGTTCTCACGGTGACCCAGTTCGAGGCCGAACAGGCCGGCCTCCACCATTGTCTTCAGCCGGGACTCTTCGACGACCTCATTGATGCCGCGCGTGGCGGGGTGCGCGATGACCGGCACTCCCCCGGCGGCACGCACCAGTTCGATCGCGCGCAGCGGGTCGGGTGCGTAGTGCGGTTGAAAGTACCCGGCTTTCCAGTGCAGAATATCGGCGAAGGCCGCGCTGCGGTTCCGGGCATGGCCGCGGGCCACGAGGGCGTCGGCGATGTGTGGCCGACCAACGGTGGCATCGGGGGTGGTCTGGGCGAGTACGTCGTCCCAGCTCAGGTCGTAGTCGACCCCGATGCGAGCGACCATCTGCTCGGCCCGGCTGAGCCTGGCCGCCCGCACCCTGGTCATCTCGGCCAGCAGGGCCGGATCGGTCGGGTCGAAGAGATATGCCAAAAGGTGCACACTCGCGTACTGTACCCGCGTGCTGAATTCCATTCCGGGAATAAGTGTGATTCGGTCGGTGCGCGCCGCAGCGGATGCCTCGGCCCAGCCGGCCGTGGAGTCGTGGTCGGTGAGGGCAATCGTGCCCAGGCCCGCAGCGGATGCCGCACGAACCAGCTCGGCCGGCGTCTCGGTACCGTCCGACACGCTGGAGTGCGCGTGCAGATCGATCGGACCCTGGAATTGCCGCACGACTGCCATGATCCCATGCTAGTTGTCCACCCGAGCCCCCTCCTCGCTGCGCGAAGCGCTGGGGATTCCCCAGAATTCTCATCTACAGTTCAAAACAATGTTCACGCGACTCTTCCGGGCACTGATTCTCATCGCTGCCGCCGTTTTCCTGCTGGTCCTGACCTGGCCGCAGGCGTTCGGCCTGCACAACACCTGGGTCGTCGCACACCTCGTGTCGTTTCGGGCGATCGCCGTGATCGGTGCGATCGTCGGCCTCGTGCTGTTCGGTCTGCTGCGCTTCATTCGGCCGCTGCGGCGAACCCTCGGCATGGTCATGGTGCTGCTCGCCCTGTTCGCCGTGGCCAATCTCGGTATTCTCGCCTCCCGCGGCTTCACCGCTGATAGCGCCGATGTCAGTACGGCGCCAACTAGTTCCGCCGGCTCCGTCACCGTTCTCAGCTGGAACACACTGGGAGACGCTCCGGGCGCCGCGGTCATCGCCGCGGAAGCGGTGGCTCAGAATGCCGATATCGTCACCCTGCCCGAAACCACAGAGGCGACCGGTGTCCTGATCGCCGAACTCATGCGCGACGCCGGCCGGCCCATGTGGGTGCACACACTTGCCTTCGATCTGGTGTCGAAGGCTCGTTCCACCACCCTGCTGATCAGTCCGGACCTCGGCGAGTACGCCGTGAGCAACGCGGCCGGGTCCGGCCCGCCCGGCAACACCAACGTGCTGCCGACCGTTGTCGCCAAACCGGTGGACGGCAGCGGACCGACCATCGTGGCCGTACATGCCGTGGCCCCGATCCAGTATGAAATGTCGAACTGGCGCAGCGACCTCGACTGGCTCGCCACCCAGTGTCAGGCCGACAACGTGATCATGGCGGGCGATTTCAACTCGACCCTCGATCACATGGCCGGCCGCGCCGGTGCGCCGGACGCTGTTCTCGGAAATTGCGGGGATGCCGCGCTATCGGCCGGCGCAGCGGCCGTCGGCACCTGGCCCACCAGCGTTCCCGCGCTGCTCGGCAGCCCCATCGATCACGTCATGGCTACCCCGAACTGGCACGTGAGCGCGCTGCAGGTGATCGAGTCGCTCGACGGTGCCGGCAGCGATCACCGGCCGATCGTGGCCACGCTCACACCGGCCGCGTAGACCGCGCAGGCACCGGCATCCGGTCATCGCAGCATCTGCGCCACGGTGATCGGCCGCCGCCCAGAGTGCGGTGCGAGAATGGTGCAATGGCTGATACCACTGCTTCCGCTCTTATTCCCGCTGCTCTGACTCCACCCGTGCGCTCGAACGAGAACCGTTCGACCACACCGGGATCTACCGGCTTCAAATCGTTCATCGCGAGCGGCTGGGCCGATCGCACCGACGTGCTGCCGCCCGCCCGCGAACAGGCGCCCTTCGCCGCCGCCCGACGTGCACGGCTCTCTGCCCAGTACCCCGGAGCGCGCCTGATCATTCCGGCCGGCCGATTGAAGCAGCGCTCCAACGACACCGACTACGCCTTTCGTGCACACTCCGCCTTCGCGCACCTCACCGGCTGGGGCAGCGACAGCGAACCCGGCGCCGTTCTCGTGCTCGAACCGACGGATGCCGGCCACGACGCCACACTGTACTTTCGGGAACGAGCCGGCCGCGACTCCGACGAGTTCTACGCCAACCCCGACATCGGCGAATTCTGGATCGGCCCGCGCCCATCGGTGGCCCAGGTCGCGAGCGATCTGGCTCTCGAGGTGCGCGGCATCGCCGAGCTCGCCGGCGTGCTGAACGCCGTCGACAGCGAAACCCTCGTGCTGCGGGAGGCCGACCCGACCTTCACCGAGCAGGTCGGCGAAGCCCGCCTGCGCTTCGCCGCGGAACGGGTACTCGGCAGCAACGCCACCGATTCCCCGTTCAGCATCGAGATCAACGCCGAGCACGAGCCCGACGCCGGCTTGGCCCGCGACGTCTCCGAACTGCGCCTGGTGAAGGATGCCTACGAGATTGCGCAGATGCGCCTCGCGGTCGCCGCGACCGCGCGCGGCTTCGACGACGTCATCGCCGACCTGCCGCGCTCGAGCCAGCACGTCCGCGGCGAGCGCCTGGTCGAGGGCGTCTTCAACACCCGGGCGCGCAGCGACGGCAACACGGTCGGCTACGACACCATCGCCGCGTCCGGCCCGCACGCCTGCATCCTGCACTGGACCCGCAACGACGGCGTCGTCGCCCCCGGCGACCTGATTCTCATCGACGCCGGCGTTGAGCTCGACAGCTACTACACCGCCGACATCACCCGCACCCTCCCGGTCAACGGCGTCTACACCGACGTGCAGCGTCTGGTCTACGAGACCGTTCGTGAAGCAGCGGATGCCGCCTTCGCCGTCGTTCTCCCCGGCGTGGTGTTTCGCGACGTGCACGCTGCGGCAATGAACGTCATCGCGCGCCGCACCGCCGAGTGGGGCATGCTTCCGGTCTCCGCCGACGAGGCCCTGCAGCCAGAGAACGGCCAGCACCGCCGCTACATGGTGCACGGCACCAGCCACCATCTCGGCATCGACGTGCACGACTGCGCGCAGGCCCGCCGCGACATGTACATGGACGGCGTACTCGAACCGGGCATGGTCTTCACCATCGAACCCGGCCTGTACTTTCAGCCCGACGACCTCACCGTTCCGGCCGAATTCCGCGGCATCGGCGTGCGCATCGAAGACGACATCCTGGTGACCGAGACCGGTGCCGAAAACCTCTCGGCCGCGATCCCCCGAACCGCCACCGACGTAGAGGCGTGGTTGGCGGCGTCCAAGCGCTAACCGGTTCGCGAGAGCGCAAAAAGTGCCCGTTTGAGAATCTCAATCGGGCACTTTTTGCGCTCTCGCGTGACTATTCAGAGGGAGTGACGGGTGCCGGGGGCCCTTCGCCCAACAGGTTGCGGGCACGGTGTACCAATTCGGGATCGACGATGATCTGGTAACTGGTCGCGATGACCTGCATGGTCGAGGTGAAGTCACGCCGACGCCGGTTGATGGCGTAGCTCGCGATCCCGAGCAGCATGCCGAACCCGGCGCCCATGATGAGGGCGGCGAACACGAACGGCAGGCTCGATCCGGTCGGCGAGAACAGAAAGAACAGGATGCCGAAGAAGATTCCGAGCCAGGCACCGGATGCCGCCCCCGCGAGCGCGACCCGGCCGTAGGTCAGTTTGCCGGTCACCCGCTCAACACTCTTGAGGTCGTTGCCCACGATCGAGAGCTGTTTCACCGGAAAATCGGCCTTCGCCAGCGTGTCGACGGCGGCCTGCGCGTCAGCGTACGTGCTGTAGGTGGCGAGCACCTCCCCGCGCGGCAACACGGGGGGCAGCACCGGGCGGCGTCGGGAGAAAAGGCTCTGGTTGCTCATGACCCCATTCTTTCATGACGGCCGGACTGCGGGGCTGAGTGGTCGTTCAGCGAAAATGAACCCTTCGTGCCGGGCCACCATTATCAGGCCAGTGGCCTACATTTATAGTGTGAGTGCCACCAGAGTTTTTGTTGCCCGACTGGCCGGGTGCACCGTTTTCGACCCCGCGGGCGACCGCGTGGGCAAGGTGCGCGATGTTCTCGTGGTGTATCGAAAAAACGACCCGCCCAGCGTTGTCGGCCTGATCGTGGAGATACCGGGCAAACGCCGCGTGTTCGTGTCGATCAATCGGGTCACCAGCATCGGCAGCGGCCAGATCATCACGACCGGCCTGATCAACGTGCGCCGCTACGAACAGCGCGGCGGCGAGGTGCGCGTCATCGCCGAATTACTCGGCCGCAAGGTGCTCTTCACCGACGGTTCCGGCGAAGCCACTATTGAAGACGTCGCGATCAAGGAGGGCACGGAGGCGGACTGGGCCATCAGCCAACTGTTCGTGCGCCGCCCCAAAACGAGCGCCTCACCGTTCGTCAAGGGCGTCACGACCTTCGCCACCTGGGCCGAGGTACGCGAAAAAGAAACCAAGGGCCAGGCGCAATCCGCCGAACACCTCATCGCGACCTACTCCGACCTCAAGCCCGCCGACCTTGCCAACACCCTGCTCGACCTGCCGCGCGAGCGCATGTTCGAGGTAGCCGGTGAACTGCCGGATGATCGCCTCGCCGACGTGCTCGAAGAGATGCCCGAAACCGACCAGGTCGGCATTCTGACCAGCCTCGGCGACGCCCGCGCCGCCGACGTGCTCGACCAGATGCAGCCCGACGACGCCGCCGACCTCATCGCCCAGCTGCCAGAGGAGCGCGGCGAACAGCTGCTCGACCTGATGGAGCCCGAAGAAGCCGAAGACGTACGCTTTCTGCTCTCCTACGCCCCCGACACCGCGGGCGGGCTCATGACGACCGAACCGATCATTGTTTCAGCCGACGCCACCGTCGCCGAAGGACTCGCGCGCATCCGTCGGCACGACCTCGCCCCGGCGCTCGGCGCGGCGATCTGCGTGACCCTGCCGCCCTACGAAGCTCCCACCGGCCGCTTCCTCGGCATGGTGCATTTTCAGCGGATGCTGCGCTACCCGCCCCACGAACGCCTCGGCACGCTGCTCGACGCCGGACTCGACCCGGTCACCGCCGACACGTCGGCCGCCGAAGTGAGCCGTATCCTGGCGAGCTACGACCTGGTGTCGGTGCCCGTGGTCGACGAGAACTACCGACTGGTCGGGGTGGTGACGATTGATGACGTGCTCGACTACCTGCTGCCCGACGACTGGCGCAGCCACGACGGCAATGATGATGTGCGCCGCCGGGCCGCAGCCCGCAGCGAACTGAGAACCGGCAGCATTCCACTGCCCGGAGCGCAAAGGACGGCTCGTGGCCCGCAATAACCGCCGAACCGGCAGCATCACCATACCAATACTGCCCGGAGCGCAAAGGACAGCTCGTGGCCCGCAATAACCGCCGAACCGGCAGCATCACCATACCAATACTGCCCGGAGCGCAAAGGACAGCTCGTGGCCCGCAATAACCGCCGAACCGGCAGCATCACCATACCAATACTGCCCGGAGCGCAAAGGACAGCTCGTGGCCCGCAATAACCGCCGAACCGGCAGCATTACCATACCAATACTGCCCGGAGCGCAAAGGACAGCTCGTGGCCCGCAATAACCGCCGAACCGGCAGCATCACCATACCAATACTGCCCGGAGCGCAAAGGACAGCTCGTGGCCCGCAATAACCGCCGAACCGGCAGCATCACCATACCAATACTGCCCGGAGCGCAAAGGACGACTCGTGGCCCGCAATAACCGCGCCGACCTGCGCCTGGACGCCCCCAAGGGCCTGCGGACGAGCAACATCGTTGGGCTGAATCGGAGCGGACACAGTCGGGACCGGTTCGGACGCTTCACCGAGGCGATCGCCCGCGGCATGGGCACCCCGTGGTTTCTGCTCGGGCTCACCCTGTTCGCCGTCGCCTGGATCTCCTGGAACACCCTCGCTCCGGTGGCCTGGCGCTTCGACTCCGTGGCACTCGGGTTCATCGCGCTGACCCTGGTTTTGTCGATGCAGGCGTCCTATGCCGCGCCGATGATCCTGCTCGCTCAGAACCGGCAGGACGACCGCGACCGGGTGCAGTTCGAACAGGACCGGCAGCGGGCCGAACGCACCCTCGCCGACACCGAGTACCTCGCCCGCGAGGTCGTGGCCCTGCGCATCGCGATCAAGGACATGGCCTCGAAGGATTTCATTCGCGCCGAATTGCGTGCGTTGCTCGAACACCTGGATGAGCGCAGTGATGAACGCAGTCACCTGGATGAACCCACAGGCTCCGACATCACCAACGAAAGCCGCCCCACCGCATGACTCCTGCCCCGCTGAGTTCAACGCCCGACAGCATCCGCGCCCGCGTGTTCACCGCCCTGGCCCGGGTGACCGACCCGGAGATTCGCAAACCCATCACCGACCTCGACATGGTGTCGGGGGTGACGGTGAGCGAGACCGGGCGGGTGAGCGTCGGCATCCGCTTGACCATTGCTGGTTGTCCGGCCGCAGCGCGCATTGAGAGCGACGTTCTGGCCGCCGCCGAGTCGGTGGCCGGGGTCGGCCTGGCGAGCGTCGAGGTGGCGATCATGACCCGCGAGCAGCGCACCGCGCTCACCGAGAAGCTGCGCGGCGGCCAGGTGGAGCGCAGCGTGCAGTTCGGCCCGGAGTCACTCACCCGCGTCTACGCGATCACGAGTGGCAAGGGCGGCGTGGGCAAGTCCACCGTCACCGCGAACCTGGCGGTGGCACTGGCCGGCGAAGGACTGCGGGTGGGCATCGTGGATGCCGACGTGCACGGCTTCAGCATTCCCGGCCTGCTCGGCCTCGTGCACGACGGGCTCGCGGTGAAGCCGACCCAGGTCGGCGATATGATTCTGCCGCCGATCGCGCACGACGTGAAGGTCATCTCGATCGGCATGTTCATCGATGACAAGTCGGCCGCGGTCGCGTGGCGCGGCCCGATGCTGCACCGCACGATCAAGCAGTTCCTTACCGACGTGTACTTCGGCGACCTCGACGTACTCCTGCTCGACCTACCGCCAGGAACCGGCGACATCGCCATCACGGTCGGCCAGCTGCTCCCCCACGCCGAGGTCATCGTTGTCACCACCCCGCAGGCGGCGGCCGCCGATGTGGCGGAGCGCAGCGGAATCGTGGCCCGCCAGACCGGGCAAAGCGTCTACGGCGTGATCGAGAACATGTCCGCCCTGGTGCAGCCCGACGGCAGCCTGCTCGAACTGTTCGGTTCCGGCGGCGGCGCCGAAGTGGCCAGGCGGCTCTCGGTCGGTCAGGAGACACCGGTACCGGTGCTCGCGCAGGTTCCGCTCAGCCTGGCCCTGCGCACCGGCGGCGACGACGGACTGCCGGTTGTGCTCGGCGCGCCCGACGACCCCGCAGCCCGCGCCATTTTGGCGCTGGCCCACAGCATGAAAACCCGTGCGCGTGGCCTGGCCGGCCTCAGCCTCGGGCTCACGCCGCGTTAGCGCCTACTCTTTCGGCTTGACCAGCGTCGCCGCGTGGTCGGGAACCTGGTGGTTCTCCTCGCGCGGCGGCCGCTCGTAGTCGGAGTCCGGCGGACGCGGCGGAATGTGCACCTTCGGCGGGTCGATCTTCTCGTACGGCACGAGCGAGAGCAGATGGCTGATCACGTTCAGCCGGGACGAACGCTTGTCTTCACTCTCCACCACCCACCAGGGCGCTTCGGCGATGTCTGTGTGCACGAACATCTCGTCTTTCGCCTTGGAATAGTCAACCCATTTAGTGATCGACAGCACGACGGTTTCGGAGAGCTTCCAGCGCCGCATCGGGTCGTTCAGGCGTGACCGAAAACGTCGTTCCTGCTCCAGGTCAGACACCGAGAACCAGTACTTGACCAGCAGGATTCCGTCTTCGACCAGCATCCGCTCGAACAACGGTGCCTGGTGCAGAAACCGGCGATATTCATCACTCGTGCAGTAGCCCATGACCCGTTCGACGCCGGCCCGGTTGTACCAGGAGCGGTCCATCAGCACGATCTCGCCGGTCGATGGCAGGTGCTCGATGTACCGCTGAAAATACCACTGGCCGCGCTGACGTTCGGTGGGCATCGGCAGGGCGACGATGCGTGCGACGCGGGGGTTCAGGTATTCGGTGATGCGCTTGATCGCCGAGCCCTTACCCGCGGCATCGCGGCCCTCGAATATCACCACGACACGGGCACCGGATGCCTTCACCCACTGCTGCATCGTGACCAGTTCGGCCTGCAGGCGGGCCAGTTCGGCCTCGTAGACCTTCTTCTTGACGCGCAGATCGGTTGTAGGCGTTTTCGACATCGAGACTCCTTCAGACCGGAACTACGTGGCTTCAGTATCGAACGGGGCCGGTTCGAGCGCGGCCAGGGCCGCCTCCCGTGCCCGCTTACGTTTCAGGTATGCACCCTCCGGGTTGGGTTCGGCGCGAGAAATCGTTGCGGACTGTTCCTTGAACGGGTCTTCGTCGGCGAGGGCTTCCCGGATGATGCGACGCGGGTCATACTGGCGCGGGTCCAGTTTTTTCCAGTCCAGATCGTCGAACTCCGGACCCATTTCATCGCGCATGCGGTCTTTGGCCCCGTTGGCCATATCGCGCAACTGGCGCACGAGGCGAGCGAGCTGCGCGGCGTAGTGCGGTAGTTTGTCGGGGCCGAGCAAGAAGACAGCGATGATCCCGATCAGAAGAATCTTCTCGAACGTCAGCCCAAACATGTCCTTAGAGTAACTGCCCGGCGAGGCATCCACAGACCACACGCGCCCCGGCCCTAGTCTTGACCTAATCATCTACTGGAGTTATTTGTGTCTGACATTGAACTGAACTGGAAATTCTCCGACGACTGTGTCGTGGAGTCCGAAGCTATCGCCAAGGCGCGCCAGCAATCCCTCGAGTTGGGGATCGATGCCATTCCGCCCTCGGTGGGGGCGCAATCGGCCGTTCTGGCGGCGGCCACCGGGGCACGCAGCATCCTCGAGGTCGGTACCGGGGCCGGAGTTTCGGGGATCTGGCTGCTGACCGGAGCTCCCGGCGCAACTCTCACCTCGATTGATACCGAGGTCGACCATCTGCAGCACGCGAAGGCGAACTTCATCGAAGCGAAGATTCCGGCGAACCGGGTGCGCCTCATCACGGGCAAGGCCGGCGAGGTTCTGCCCCGCATGAACGAGAATTCTTACGACATTGTGTTCATTGACGCCGACCCACAGTCGGTCATCGAGTACGTCGAACACGGACTGCGCCTGGCCCGTCCGGGCGGCACGGTGCTCGTCGCGCACGCGCTGTGGCGCGGACGGGTGGCCGACCCGGCTCAGCGCGACGATGTCGCGACCGGGTTTCGCACTCTGCTGACCGAGATCGCCGCATCGAGCGCCGTGATCAGCGCGCTGTCCCCGGTCGGCGACGGGCTGCTGCAGATCACCAAGCTGCGCGCCTAGAACGTTCCCAGATACACCAGAACGGCCACGCAATACCTGCGTGGCCGTTCTGGTGTACTAACTATAGGAACACGAGGCTACTTCGCCGCAGCGACAACCCCGGCAAGTGCATCGTGAAGTTCCTTGGCCTCGGCGTCGTTGACGGAGACAACGAGCCGACCCCCACCTTCGAGCGGTACACGCACGATGATCAGGCGCCCCTCTTTTACAGCCTCCATTGGACCGTCTCCGGTACGTGGCTTCATGGCCGCCATGAACTCCCCTTCCATTCGTCTTTGTATACCCATTATCGACTATCTCGGCCCGAGACGTAAATTAGGGTCGGACTCAGTGTCAGATCAGGCTTCTTACGGCGGAGTCCAGTCGTAACCATCGACGCCCCAGCAGATCAACAGCCAGCCCCACTGGCCGGCCACGAAGAGCAGAACGATCGACACTCGATAGATGCGGCTGCGCGGTAGCGCGGCCGCACCGAGCAAGGGAAACATCGGCATGAGCAGCCGGAACGTACTCGATTGCGGAAAGAATACGGCGAGCAGGTACAGCCCGTAACTGGCCACCCACAGCCGCAGATCCACGCCGAGCCGCCGCACTGCGGGCGTGAACAGCAGCACGGCGAAGGTCAGGATGAGGGCGGTGACCACCACGATGCCCCACGGGCTACCGAGCCACCAGGCGCCGCCCTGGAACCAGGCCGTGAACGGAACCAGTTCCACATAGCCGATGTACGGTGCCCGCCACGCCAACTCGGTGTCGGTGTAGGCCATCAGGTCGCCGGTGGCGGCCCAGGCCGCGATCGGCCAGGCCAGTCCCATCAGCGCGCTGAAGACGGCAACGGAGGCCGCCAGCATCCGCTCGGCGACGGAAAACGGGTCGCGGCGGCGCGTGACGAAGCGGTAGATCACGTGCAGCCCGAGGGCGAGGGCAAATGCGAGTCCGCTCGGCCGGGTGAGGGCCATCACCGCGATCACCGGGAACAGCAGCCAGTAGCGGCGCTCGAGCAGCAGGTAGAGGGCGAGGGTAAGAAAGAACAGGTACATCGACTCGGCGTAGGCGAACTGCAGAATCGGCGACAGCGGGGCAACGCAGAACAGCACCACCGAGAACAGGGCGGTCGCCGGCGACTGCACCCGCGCCATGAGGCGGTAGAACAGCAGGGCGGTGCCGAGACTGAAAGCGACCGACACGAACACCGCCACCGGCGCCCACGGAAAATTGGTCAGTTCCATGATCAGCCGGGCCACCACCGGATAGCCCGGCATGAACGCCCAGGCATTCTCGCCGATCTGTCCCCCATCGGTGAGCGGCAGCACGCTGGGATAACCGACCGCCGCGACGATGTTGTACCAGCGACCGTCCCACATGGTCGCGAAATCGGTGTATTTCGGGCTGGCACCGGTCCACGCGTTGGGGCCCTGTATGCTCGCCAGCACCAGGATGAGGCTTGTCGTGACCAGGCGTGACAGCGCCCAGACCACGACGACCTTGCCCCACCACGGGGTCAGCCGGTAGCGGGCGTGCCAGGCCGCCGGCAGCCGCCGGGCGCGCGACCGGGGCGCGGTCTGCCTGCGGGGGCGGAGCATCCGCTCAGTCATTGTTCTGTCGCTGCGTTAACGAACGGATGCGCTCAGCCAGGCGCGCAGGCCGTTCTCGCAGGCCGTGATCTCGGCCACGGCGACGCGTTCGTCGTCGGCGTGCGCCTTGAGCGGGTCGCCGGGACCGTAGTTGACGGCCGGAACGCCGAGCGCGGAGAAGCGGGCGACGTCGGTCCAGCCGTACTTGGGCGTAGCGACACCGCCGACAGCGTTCAGGAATTCCCGGGCGAGCGGGGCGTCGAGGCCGGGCCGGGCGCCCTCGGCACGGTCGACTACGGTGAGGTCGTAGCCGGCGAACAACTCACGCAAGTGGGCGACGGCTTCGTCGGCGCTGCGGCTGGGGGCGAAACGGTAGTTGACGTGCACCATGCACTCGTCGGGGATGATGTTGCCGGCGACGCCGCCGGTAATGCCGACCGCGTTCAGCCCTTCGCGGTAGAGCAGGCCCTCAACCTCGACCTCGCGGGCTTGGTAGCCGGCCAGAATGTTGAGAATCGGGGCGGCCTTGTGAATGGCGTTCTCGCCGACCCAGCTGCGCGCGGAGTGCGATCGCAGACCGAAGGTTCGAATCTCCACGCGCAGGTTGCCGTTACAGCCGCCCTCGATCTGGCTTCGGGTCGGCTCGCCGAGAATCGCGAAATCGCCAGCGAACAGGTCGGGCCGGTTGCGGGCAAGTCGGCCGAGGCCGTTGAGCTCGTCGGAGACCTCTTCGTGGTCGTACCACATCCAGGTCACGTCGACCCCGGGGTCGGTCAGTTCGGCGGCGAGCTTCAGCTGTACGGCCACGCCGGCCTTCATATCGACGGTGCCGCGGCCCCAGAGGTAGTCGGTGCCGTCGATGGTCTCGTAGCGGGTGGGCAGGTTGTCGTTGAGCGGCACTGTGTCGATGTGGCCGGCGATGACGACGCGCTGCGCACGATTCAGGTTGGTGCGGGCGACGACGGTGTCGCCGTCGCGAATGATCTCGAGGTGGTCGAAACCGTAAAGCGCCGCCACGATCGCGTCGGCGAGGGCAGTCTCATTGCCCGACACCGACTCCAGGTCGCAGATTTGTCTTGTCAGTTCGATTGACGTCGCTGTCAGGTCGAGCACGGTGGTTTTTGCTGGGGCCGGAAGTCTAGAAGTCACCCTACTAATCTAGAGGTATGCCCTCCGTAGTTTCCGAAAACGCTCCTGCCACACCGACCCAGGCCTGGGGATACGGCCTCGCCACCGTCGCCACCGACGGCACCGTGCTGGATACCTGGTTTCCCACCCCGGTACTCGGCGCGCTGCCGACCGGCCGCGATCGCTGGATCGTTCCGGCGGAATTGAGCGAAGCGGCTGGCGACGACGCCCGCCGCGCGGTACGCCTCGAAGCCGTCACGGTGGAAATCACCCTCGGCGCGGCACCAGCCAGCACGTCGGATGCCTACCTGCGGCTGCACCTGCTCTCGCACCTCCTCGTTCTGCCGAACAGCATCAACCTCGACGGCATCTTCGCTTTTCTGCCCACCGTCGTGTGGACCAACGCCGGTCCCATGGTGCCGGCCGATTTCGCCCGCCTGCGCCCGACCCTGCAGCGCGCCGGCATTCAGGCCAGCGGCGTCGACAAATTTCCACCGCTGCTTGACTATGTCGTTCCGACCGGCGTGAGAATAGCGGATGCCTCCCGCGTGCGGCTCGGCGCCCACCTCGCCCCCGGCACCACGGTGATGCACGAGGGCTTCGTCAACTTCAACGCCGGCACCCTCGGTTCCTCCATGGTCGAGGGCCGCATCTCGCAGGGCGTCATGGTCGGTGACGGCGCGGATATCGGTGGCGGCGCATCCATTATGGGCACCCTGTCAGGTGGCGGAACGCAGCGCATCTCGATCGGCGCGCGCGCGCTGCTCGGAGCCAATTCCGGCGTGGGCATCGCGATCGGCGATGACAGCGTGGTCGAGGCCGGACTCTACGTGACGGCCGGCACCAAGGTTCTGCTCGTCGGCGAACCACGGCTCACCGACGGCACGTTCGCCACGGTGAAAGCGGTCGAGCTCTCCGGCGTGCCTAACCTGCTGTTTCGCCGCAACTCCATCTCCGGCGCCGTCGAGGTGCTCGCCCGCAGTGGCAGCGGAATCACGCTGAACGCCGCACTGCACGCCTGAGCTGGTGCTGACAAGCGGATGTCGGTGGGTTCCGCTAGCATCCGGGTAGCGTACATCCGCTCTTACGGGAACGCGCGATTCACGAAGGAGTGACGTGGGAACCGACGCACCGCGCAGCAAGGGGCACCGCCGCGTTCGGCGATTACTGATCGCACTCGCGACCGTCGTCGGCCTGGTGCTCGTCACTGCAGGGCTCGGTGTCTATACGGTCACGCGGTCATTCCCAACGCTCGCGGGCAACGTCGAGATCACCGGCCTCTCAAGCGCCGTCACGGTCACGCGCGAGACGTACGGAATTCCACAGATCACCGCGAAGACGGCGAGCGACCTGTTTCTCGCTGAGGGCTACGTGCACGCCCAGGACCGGTTCTGGGAGATGGATTTTCGCCGCCACGTCACGAGCGGCAGGCTCTCGGAGCTGTTCGGCGAGAGCCAGATCGGTACCGACACGTTCGTGCGCACCCTCGGCTGGCGAGCCGTCGCCGAGCAGGAAGTGGCCCTGCTCGACCCGGTGACTCTCGGCTATTACCAGTCCTATGCCGACGGAGTGAACGCCTACCTCGACACCCATCAGGGCGCCGATCTATCGCTGGAGTATGCCGTGCTGGGCCTCCAAAACCCCGGGTACGAGGTCGAAAAGTGGACCCCGGCTGATTCCGTGGCCTGGCTGAAGGCCATGGCCTGGGACCTGCGCTCCAACCTCGACGACGAAATCGACCGGGCTCTGCTCTCGACGACGCTCACGCCCACCGAGGTAAGCCAGTTGCATCCCGACTATCCGGCCGCGCAGCATCCCACCATCACCGGCAGCCAGGCCCTCACCCTGCCATCGGCCGGGGCGCCGCGAGCCGCCGAGCCGGCCCCGGATTCAACGGATGCCCCCGCCGCGCTGGCTTCGGTCGACTCCTACGCCGGAGCCCTGGCCGAGCTGCGCGCGCATCTCGGGTCGGTGCCCGAGCTTCTCGGGCCGGCCGGCGGGGAGATCGGCTCGAATTCCTGGGTGGTCTCCGGCGCCCTCACCGATACCGGCAAGCCGCTGCTGGCCAACGACCCGCACCTCGGCCCGGCGTTACCCTCGGTCTGGTACCAGGTGGGGTTACGCTGCCAGTCGATCACCGCCGATTGCCCGTTCGACGTGGCGGGATACAGCTTCTCCGGCATGCCCGGCGTGATCATCGGCCACAATGAGCGCATCGCGTGGGGGTTTACCAACCTCGGGCCCGACGTCGCCGACCTTTACATCGAGAAGGTCACCGGCGACAACTACGAATTCGACGGTGTTGCGAAACCCCTGCTGCTGCGCGACGAGAAGATCTCCGTCGCCGGTGGTGACGACGTGAAGATCGAGATTCGTTCGACCGAACACGGGCCATTGCTGAGCGGGTTCGACGGCACCAGCTACCAGCGGATCGCGAGCGACTTTCCGGAGGCCACCGGGCTGACACCCGCCCCCGCCCCCGCCGCCGAGGCCGGCGCGGAGCAGACCAGCTACGAGCTGTCCCTGCAATGGACGGCGCTCACGCCGGGGCACACGGCATCCGCTATTTTCGCTTTGAACCAGGCGACCGACTGGACCAGTTTTCGCGCCGCGGCCGCCCTGTTCGAGGTGCCGGCGCAGAACCTCACCTACGCCGACGTCGACGGAAATATTGGCTATCAGGCGCCCGGGCTCATTCCCATTCGGGCCAGCGGCAACGGCACCCTGCCCGTTCCCGGCTGGACCAGCCAGTACGGCTGGACCGGATACATCCCCTTTGACGCCCTGCCCAGCACGTTCAATCCGCCGAGCGGATACATCGTCACGGCCAATAACGCCGCCACCGACCCGAGTTACCCATACCTGCTGACCGCCGACTGGGACCTCGGCTATCGGGCGAACCAGATCACGGCTCGGCTGCAGGAGCTCATCGCCGCGAAAACCCCGATGACAGCCGAACTGATGAGCGAAATTCAGGGCGACAATTACAGTGCCATCGCAGCGACGCTGGTTCCGGCGCTGCAGCAGGTGCGGCTCAGCGGTGACGCCGCCGAAGCGCAGAAGTTGCTCGACGGCTGGGACTACCAGGTCGACGTCGACAGCGCGGCCGCCGCGTACTTCAACGTGATCTGGCGCACCCTGCTGCACGATATTTTCACCGGCAAGATCGACGACGGCGCTGCTCTCACCGGTGGCGACCGCGCGTTCTCCGTTGTCACGAGCCTTCTCGACCAGCCAAACTCCCCCTGGTGGTCGAACGCTTCCTACGGCACCGTTGGCCAAGAGAGCATGCTGCGACGCGTGATGACGGATGCCGCGGCCGAAGCCGCCGATCTCATGGGCTCCAACCCGCAGGACTGGCAGTGGGGCAGCATCCACACCCTGGAACTCACCAACCAGAGCTTCGGTAAGTCCGGCATCGCCCCGCTTGAGTGGTTATTCAACCGCGGGCCGTACGAGCTCGCCGGAGGGTCGGCCGTCGTCAACGCGGTCGGCTGGGATGCCACCCAGGGCTACCAGGTGGACTGGGTGCCGTCAATGCGGCAGGTGGTGAGCCTGGAGAATTTCGATGACTCCACCTGGATCAATCTCACCGGGGCATCCGGTCACGCCTTCCACCCCAACTACACCGACCAGGCGCCACTCTGGCGTGATCACGAGACCCGTCCGTGGCTATTCACGCCGGCCGCCATCAACGCCGTCGCCACCAACACCCTGACGCTCGAGCCGGCCTCATAGGGCCCCCGGTGAGCAGCGGCGCTCGCTACGGACAGTGGCGCGGAGGGGACGCAGCGAGTCGACGACGCCGACACCCCCTCGACCGTATGCTCGAACGGAGACCCCCGCGAAACCAGGTACAAGGGTGACCTGCGGCAACGGCCAATTTCTGCCGGCTACTGACGACTCCCTCGCACTCCAACACGCTAAATCTTGGTGACACATCAGAGCTCCCGCTTCAGCGGTCTCGGGCCCCACGATCCCGCGAGTCGGGACCGCCATCGCCCAACACGCCCCAGCCTGCGGGGCGCCACCATCCGCCGGTCGAACCCGTCGAGACCCCCATCGCCCAACGCCTGTCTGCCTGCCTCCCGTGCCGGCCCGGTTGGATCCTGGCGAGGTGACGGCTCAGTTGCGGTAGTCGTGGTGCGGGTAGTCCTCTAGCGGCTCGTCATCCTGTCGCGGAGCGATCCCATCGAAACCGCCATCGCTGGGACGCGCGCCTGTCTTCGGGGCCCCACCATTTCGTTGATCGAGCCTGTCGAAACCGCCATGGCCCAACGCGCTGCGGTCTGCGGTCGCCGCGGCGCGCGCCTTCGCTTCGGGCGCATCGTGCAGCGGGGGCGGCTGCATGAGCGGGTTCTTGCTGGGCAGTGCAATCAGGGTTTGCTCGGGGTCGATTTCGACGGCGGGTTGCAGCCAATACTCTCCACCGAGGATCAGGATCTTCCAGTGCCGGTTGTGCAGCAACAGGTGATGCAAGACACACAGTAGAACGGCCTGATCGATGTTGGAAAAGCCCAGATCAGCCCAGTTTTCAATGTGATGCGCTTCACTCCACGAGGGTGGTTGGTCGCAGCCGGGCCAGCGGCATCCGCCGTCGCGCGCGGCGAGGGCGCGGCGT